>BJGN01000355.1 GCA_014190515.1 Bacteroidota bacterium | reverse complement strand
AAACAAAAAGATTTATGTCATCGAGAAGAAAATTTATTCAACACACCGCTTTAGCCACAGCTGCATTGTCAGTTTCTCCTTTAGCGGGCTTTTCAATTTTAAAAAATAAACCTCAGGATGAAGCTGACGTAGTCATCGGGCACGGTGGTTTTACTTACAAAGTAGATAAAGGTTGGGCGAAAATGAGCCCAAATAGTAATCCGCTCATTAATTGTCATGAGATGGTACAGGATAGTAAGGGGCGGTTAATCATGATTGGTGACCATACAAATAATAATATTCTCATTTTTGATAAATCTGGTAATTTACTTGACTTTTGGGGGCATTCTTTTCCCGGAGGTCATGGATTAACGCTGAGCAAAGAGGGAAGTGAAGACTTTCTCTTTATTGTAGATTGTGGCTATTACCAAGACAAATATGGTAAGGGGCAAAGTCAGGCAGGGCAGGTTATAAAAACAGATTTGACCGGGCGAATTATTTATACCCTTGGTCATCCAAGAACTATTGGTGTCTATAAGGATAATGAGAAGTTCCAACCAACGGAAACGGCGGTTGCACCCAACGGCGATTTATATGTTGCCGATGGTTATGGTTCTGATTATATCATTCAATATAACCAAAAGGGTCAATACATCAGGCACTTTGGAGGCAGGAATAATGCCAATCCCGAGCATAATTTAATAAACGCCCATGGGGTTGCTGTGGACAATAGAAATCCGGCGAATCCTACGTTAATATGTACTTCCCGGGAAGAGAATTGTTTTAAGGTATTTACTTTGGATGGCAAATTCATCAAGCGCATAGATTTGCCGGGTTTATATGTTTGCAGACCCGTTATGCAGGGCGAAAATATTTATGCGGGTGTTTGTTGGTCTAAGGATGACGAAGGGAATCGCTTAAATAATTCAGGATTTGTCACCATTTTATCCGCTGATAACAAAGTGGTTTCTAATCCGGGTGGAACAGAACCTATTTACCAAAATGGTATGTTAAAAGCGTCAAAGGCATTAACAAATCGTGTATTCAATCATGGTCACGATGTGTGTGTGGACAATGATTTAAACCTTTATGTTTGCCAGTGGAATGCGAATCATACGACGCCAATAAAGTTGACACGCGTTTAAAAAGCAGAAATTTATAGGTTTATTTTAAGAGGTTGTCTAAAAAGACAGCCTCTTTTTTTTTCCTAAAAAAATCGAAAACCAAATCAAAATAATCAATGACCTTATAATTTTTTGATAGTAGTAATACTTTTATACTTCTTAATGATTATCTTTATTACATTATACAATACCTTTAAAAAATTAACTATGGTAAAAATTCACATTAAAAAAATTAAATGGATGAATGAAAATATCAAAAAACCTTGCCTTTTATTAGGGTTATGGTTGATGACTTTTTCTACCCTTCCATTGTCAGCTGCTAATTTTATAAATGAAATAGCAGCTGTAACTCTTAACGGAGAGGTTACCGATGGATCAGGGGAACCTGTCATTGGAGCTACCG
>BJGN01000354.1 GCA_014190515.1 Bacteroidota bacterium | reverse complement strand
GGAAAGATCCCTTTTGTTAAATGAAATATGGGGAAATGATGACTATTTTTCAAGAAAAAGTATGGATGTTTTCATTTCCCGCTTACGTAAATATTTAGCAGAAGACCAAAATATTAAACTTTTAAATGTTCACAATACTGGTTTCATTTTGAACGTCGAAACCGGAACGGTTTAATAATCAAGCAAATTCTTTTGGTGAAAATACCTTATGATTCGATATATCAGCAATCCGGCAGGCCCAAACATAAAGGTAAATAGAAAGCAAGGCACTAAAAACACGTGTTTTATATTTGCTTTTTGGCCATTGTCCAATATATAAAGTCCTACCATGAGATCAAAAGCTAAGTAGTGAATCCACCCAAGTAAAACAGCTTGTTCATTTTGAAATAAGGTCATTAATCCCTGTAAAGTGCTGAATTCTTTGAAATCGTCCATCTTGAAAGTGGAAAATACCATCCAGGCGTAAACCACCGATAATAGAAAAATGGTAAAGCCAAAGACGATTCTTCTGGTATATTTCATATTTGGTAAAAATATTATGAATAACCAAGTGAGTAAGGCAAGTAAATTGACTGATTGAAAGGCTTGTGCATAATTCATTTTTCAGAGTTTTTTTTGTTTAAATAAGATTGATAATATTCAAATACCTGGTTGTCGCCCATTCCAAGGTCTGGGAAGAAATTGGAAAATGCCTTGAATAATTCCTGAAAATTATCAATGCCGCCCTGGATTAATTCTTCTACTTTTTGCTGGGCTATTCCTTTTCCTTCTTTAGGAAATAAGGAAATCCACCTATCTATAGATGCTCTAATCATCGGAAATCCTTCAGTGTTTAAGACATTTAAGTTACTTAATCCTTCAATGTCCGCATTTTTACACAGATTCCATAAGGTTATGGCTATTTTGATTTCTTCTTCTTTCAAATATACAGGCACATATTGTGCATTCGCTAAAAAAGTAGCGGGATAATGTCCAAATGTTTCTTCGGAAGGGTAAACTGGTGGATAAATGATACCAATTTTTGATGCTATTTTTTTTTGACTAATAAAATCAAGTAAAAACCAACTATTTATTTGACAAAACAAATCGGTGCCAAACCAAAATAGAATGGTGTCCTCCTTTTTCGCCTTAGTAAGATTATCCAAGGGTACAACGGTCTTTTTCTTATAATCGGTCAAGGAAACTTGCCAAAAATTAGCGCGTATTTTCCAAAATTCCTCTAATAGATTAGCTCCCAGAGGTCCATGTAGAAGTGCTTCATTCATGACCACCTTTTCTCCCTTTATTTGCAGGGGAAATTTATCATACAAGCACATCCCATTTAGGATATGGTATTCCATATTATCTTTTTATGGTTTTTTCATAGAGGTCAATCCAATCGGAAGGGCTCATTTTCTCAATCAGTTCTCCGATGAGTGCATAAGGTATTTGTTTTTTAAATCGTACGCAGCTCTTGCCCATATCTAATTTGGACGTTGCATGTTTTGGATATTCTGCCTGAAACCACTG
>BJGN01000353.1 GCA_014190515.1 Bacteroidota bacterium | reverse complement strand
CCGAGAAAAGCTACACGTAATGGTGGACCATCAGAAGCAGAACGAGGCGTGTTTGGCTCATTATTTTGAAGTAATTTGGGCCAAAGGCTCATCATACCTAATGATAAAGGAATAATTTGAAGGAAATGGCGGCGATTTTGCATTTTTAACAATGATTTTAAGTGTTTTAGTTAAAGATAAATATTTAAATTTATAAAGATTTCCAAAGGGGATAATTTTTTACCTATACCTAATATTAGGTATTTTTTTATTAGATGACTTTTGACATCTTAATTTTTAAACATTACATTTATTTTTGGATTAGATTTGTGTTAATTAGATTAAATCAAAATAAGCAATCAAGTGGTAAAGCTTCATACAAGTGAGAAAATCCTTTCCTGTGCACGCGTCGGCGTCAAAGGAGTAGTTTCCTATTTCAAAGATGAACAGGTAGCTTGTCGGTTAATATCGATGGGATTGGTACCTGGTTGCACCATTGAAATTTTACGTAAGGCGCCATTTGGTGGCGGTTGGTATGTAAAATCCGATGGGTTGCACATTGCTATGCGAAGTGAGGAAGCTTGTTGTATTGTGTTGATGTAAATTTTATCAGATCATTATCGTGGAATCAGAACGGAAGCCAACACGTGTTGCCCTTATAGGTAATCCTAATTGTGGAAAATCATCGCTTTTTAATTTTATTACAGGATTACAACAAAAGGTAGGAAATTTTCCTGGGGTTACCGTTGATATAAAATCTGCAGATACTAAATTATCGGACGGAACGCGGGTTTCCTGGGTTGATTTTCCAGGTCTATACAATTTATATCCCACCTCGAGAGATGAAAAACTGGTGGTTCAAAGTCTTTTGGACACAAAAGATGTATATCATCCTGATGTAATTTGTTATGTGGCGGATATTACGAAACTTGATAAGCATTTACTGCTCTTAGACCAGTTACGAGACATGGATGTCCCTTTGGTTTTGGTGTTGAATATGATTGATTTAGCCCAAAAGGAAAAAGTGGACATTGATGTGGAACGTCTGTCTAAAAAACTAGATGTTCCAGTGGTTTCTGTGAGTGGCAGAAGTGGAGAGGGTATTTCTGACCTGCTAAATAGGGTAAGGGAACTGATAGAATTAAAAAATGTCAGGAATAGCTCTAAGAATTCAGTATATAGGTTTTCAGAAACAGAAGAAAATATGACCCAACAGCTAAACGCTGTTTTTCCTGCTTATTCGCCATACAATAGGTTATTAATTGCCCATCATGCTCAATGGCTTCCTTTCATTTCAGCCAGTGATCGAATTCAATTACTGAGTATTCTTGGGGAAAATGAATTTAAAAGTTTGCCTTTTCAAGTAAGGGAAGTGACTCAACGGTATAACTTTTTTACGCCGTTGTTATCCTCCGTGTTAATGAAAGGAGAAAGCGATGGATTTACTTTTTCGGAAAAGCTGGATGGATTACTAACTAACAGAATTTTTGGATTATTTGTATTTCTCGGTGTTTTAACCTTCCTTTTTCA
>BJGN01000352.1 GCA_014190515.1 Bacteroidota bacterium | reverse complement strand
TCCCTCAATATTTTTTGGAATTTTAATTTCACTTAACCCTAAAAGAGTTGGAAGTAAATCAGGAGTGTTTATGGGGCCTTTGATTATCCTGGGTTTTGATAATTTTTTAGGATATCTAATTAACATCGGGACTTTAATAGACTCATCATATGGCCGTTGCTTTCGTAAAACACCCTTAGAGAATAGCATATCGCCGTGCTCCGAAGTAAACACAATAATAGTATTCTCAGAAAGACCTTCTTTTTCGACTGCATCCAAAATATCTCCTATGGATTTATCCAATGCAGTGATATGAGCATAGTAATCTGCTATAATCTGCCTGGCACTATCTTGAAGTGCCTCCGGCACATTAGGTCTAAGCGTTATTTTGGAAGGATCATAAAGCTTCCTGAATTCTTCAGGGGCAGTATGATAGGGGTTGTGTGGAGGACCCCAAGACACCATGATAAAAAAAGGGTTGTCTTTGTTTTTCTTGAGGTAACTGATGGCACTATCTGTTTGCGGAAAAGCATCGTATCCCTCCCAATATTGTTTTTGATCATTTTCATCAAAATAATAGGAGTTATTGTAATCATGCGTGACCTCTCTAACTTTCCAATAATCGAATCCTTGTCGACGATCTTTTGGAACAGGTTTGTCTCTGGCACTGAAAGCGGGCTCACCTTTTCCATGCCCATTCAGATGCCACTTTCCAATATACCCTGTTTGGTATCCCTGTTCCTTATATATCTCGGCAATTGTCATCGCTTCGTTAGGAAGAGGTCTATCATTATAAAATACCCCGTTAGTAAGGGGATATTGACCTGTCAGAAAACTTGCCCTCCATGGAGCACATACAGCCATCACAGTGACTGCATTTTCAAATACCAAACTTTCCTTTGACAATCTATCCAAATTAGGAGTGATAACGTCGTTATTTCCTGCGTAACCAATTGCGTCAGAACGCCACTGGTCGGCAAGGATAAAGATCACATTAGGAGGGATTGATTTTACCACTTCATTTTCTTTTGTCAGTGATTTAAAAGCCAGCAAAGAGAGGCTAAGAACTAAGAGGATAATAAGTGGAAATTTATTTGAAATTTGATCGAACATAATTTTTCCTTTAGGTGAAAACAATTCTAATAGGTGTTTACTTTTGATGCAATCGCTTAAACTCCAAGTCTTTTGCCATTGAATCAACCTTTGATCTCAATTCAACTAGTTTTTTTGTGTGAGGGGTTTTTTACCAGATTATTTTTCTCTTGAGGATCATTGATCAAATCATGTAATTCCTCATGGTTTAAATTATTTCTATACCTGAAATATTTCCATTACTTAGTCCACAAACCCTCACTAGGAGCAATGATATTAACTTCCCATAAGTGTTCTGACAACATTATTTACACATGGTTCAAAATACACATTTCTTCGGACAATGGTGAATCCTACCACATTTCGTAAACTTCCGATTAGAACTGCCCCTCCTCTAAATTTTTAGGAAGCGCACGTAACTTAAGAAGATGACTAAATTTTTCAAAACACTATTCACAT
>BJGN01000351.1 GCA_014190515.1 Bacteroidota bacterium | reverse complement strand
ACTCCATGGATCTTTTTTTCCCTTATTTCCTTCAGCAGATGGCTGGTTATCTACTGCTACTTCCGAATGCCAGTATGGATCAATCACTACAAACAATGCATTACCCCATTCAAAAGCATAATAGTCGTTTAACAGACCTACATATTCTACAGTATCTTCATCTCCTGTGTAAAAATTATTGGGAGCCGGTAATGGAAAAAACTTTTTTCGCGCAAGTCCGGCTTGAACTGCTGCGTTATCCGGAGTACCATTCAATAAATATTTTGCAGCCTGTTCATGGTTACCATTTACCAAGAATAGTGGTGGATTATTTCCTGCATTACCGAGATAATAGCGCTGAACTTTATATATGGGTTCTACGTTCTCCAGAGAAGCAGTATTACTTGCTACTAACCGGTCAATATTAAAATCATCGCCCAACATAAAATAGAAATCAGGCTTGCGTTCAGTCACATGTTCTATTGTTTGCTTGTATAACTCTGGATGAAACATTTTACCTTCTCTTTCTGGGTGGGAGTCACCTTGTACACCAAAAGAAAATGATGTTGAAGGACTTTTCTGTGTTGAAAACCAGGATTCAGGTGTTACGGAATATTTACTTTCACCCACTTTTCGATAGTTCAGGCGGTAGTAGTATTCAGAATTAGGTTTAAGTCCGCTAATATTAATTTCAAGCGGTTCGCTGTTGGTTGTTTTAAAAATGCTAGTCTTATTTTTATAATTACTCCTCTCAGTGGAATATTCTATATATCCTTCAGAATTTTTTTCAAGAATAATACTTGCGGTAACAGAATTATTTGTTGGAGAACCTATAATAATATTTCCCGCATTCACTGCTACTTTATTCATTCTACTCCCGTTACCTTGATCTTTGACCTGATCTACTCCTTGTTGAGTTCGTTTTTTTTGTCCCCCATTTTTGCCTTTTTGAGAGAAACAGCTTATAACTGGGACAATAAATAATACCGTAAGAAATATGGCAAAAAGATGTTTTTTTGATAGCATGTTAATTTATGTTTGGTTGTACGTATTTAAGAAGAATGTAATTTTCAGTTGCAAAACATTCGATAAGTTAGACTTTGAAGGTTTTAAAAGGTTTAATTTTAGGTAAATCATTTTGATTTCTAATTTCCTCATCTGCAAAAGTTTTTTACAACGAGCGAAATTTGTGTCCAGGACTGAATTACTTTCAGTGATCCAATAAATACATCCCTACGAGGGGACTTACCAATAAAAAAATCCTGCACTTCGTGCAGGACTTTTTTATTCGTGCCCAGGACTGGATTCGAACCAGCACACCCTTGCGAGCGCTGCGACCTGAACACAGTGCGTCTACCAATTTCGCCACCTGGGCATCAGAAACCTTGTTCAGGGTGTGCAAATATAAGCGCAATTTCCATTTCCTTCCCGTATTTTTAATCCAAAGTTTCTCGCATGGCTGCTCCTATAAAAACTGGAATCGTAAGCTTCGGTATATCTTCCAAATCGTTTCATGCACCTTTCTTAAGCACTATACCTGGATATACATTCTCTGCAGTGGTT
>BJGN01000350.1 GCA_014190515.1 Bacteroidota bacterium | reverse complement strand
TTAGTTGATTTTTTTTAAAAATCATTGAAATTCTCTTTTAGGGTCAAAAATAGATAATAAATCTATATTTTATAGGAACAGCGTAAAATAATACCCCTTTCAGAAGTAAAATTTCCTTTTTATATTCCGTTTAACGAAAACCTATTTTCTTTCGCTGCTTTATTGAGTAATTAATTGCTACTTTCTTTATATTTAAACCCTTCGAAATGTCCTAATGCCTCATTTTCTTTTTGATTCATTTCTTCCTTCTCGGCAGGCGTTTTATCTTTAAATCCACATAAATGTAAGACCCCGTGTATAATAACTCGAAGCAGTTCCTCTTCAAAGCTTACCTTGAAAGTAGACGCATTGTCACGAACTCTCTCTATGCTGATAAATATATCACCCTCTATTTGTGGCGGGGTAGTATATGGAAAAGTGATGATGTCAGTAAGGGTATCATGGTCCAAATAATTGACGTTTAACTGATGCAGATAGTCATCACTACAAAAAATGAAATTTATAAAACTTAAATTACAGGTGTATTTTTCAATGGTATGTTCTATCCAGGGGATTATTTTATCGGTATTCTGAGGTTCAAAGGCTATATCTTCTGAAAAAAAGGAAATAGAAGATGTTTCTTCATCCAATTCCTCTTTAGTAATATTTTTTGCTATGCTCATATTTTGAAATGCATTTCAACCGTGCGACCGTTATCTTTATACTGAATTTGGTCGCATAATCTTTGCATTAAAAACACGCCTCTTCCCCCGCATTTACAGATATTTTCTTCACAAGTTGGGTCAGGTACATTGGATGGGTCAAATCCGCAGCCCTGATCAGAAACCCGTATAGCTATGGTATCTGATTTTTTTTGAAGATTTATTTGGACTACTTTGTTTTCGTCATAATGGTTACCATGGGTAATAGCATTAGTCACAGCCTCTGTTAACGATATTAACATATTTCCGTGAACCTCTTGATTTATTTTGTACTGATGCACGACATCCTGTACGAAACTGTCAAGAACATTAATGCTCCTTAAATTGGAGGGAAGTTTAAGCATGATACACTACCGTTAGGTTTAAAAATCATTAGATGGTTTTTGTCATCTAATCAATTACAATAGTGTTCACGGGATTATTGATGCAAAAGTATATCCGAATATTGAGAAAGTCAATATGAGGATATACTTTTTTACCTAATCAATTTCAATTATTTGATTTATAAGATTTTAGATAGGTTTCAACTAAATTCTTATAATATGGCTTCAAAGAAGGGGACACGGTTTGATAATTTTGAATCTCAGCTTTCCTTTGGCGGATATATTCTTCTAAAGCTGGCGGCATAGGTGCTGGTGTAGTTTTAGCTATTTCTGCTTTTCGTTTTTCGTCTTGATCCTGTTGTCTCTCCGCCTTTTCAAATTCAAGCATCCTCGTTAATATTTGTTGCTGGCGTTTCATTACTTCGCCGTTCATTCGCTTATTAACTAAATCTATTTCCGTTTTATTCATCTCCTCTACCATCTCTTGAATCTCTTTATTGCCTCCTTTTCCCTGTTGCTGTAACTTGCGTTGTTTTGCT
>BJGN01000349.1 GCA_014190515.1 Bacteroidota bacterium | reverse complement strand
AAATTACAGAAACATCATAAATATGTGATGCTAAAGTTCGATCAGGTAAAGGAAACAGCGGCAGTTACCATCAATGGATTTTACTGCGGAACTGCCTGGTCTTTTCCCTTTGAGGTTATGGTTCCGGTCCATATCTTGAAAAAGAAAAACAGGATTGAGATTGTAGTACAAAATAGTGCAGCCAATTTTATGAGGAAAAGGGACACTGAATTACCTGAATGGAAGACTTTTTACGATATCAACATAGTGGATATCCGCTATCAACCTTTCAATGCCAAAAAGTGGAATGTAACTTCTTCAGGGCTGATTGGAAAAGTCTATTTTGTTGTGCCTGACGAAAATAAGGGATTACCTAAACAGAAAGGCATAAAATTATAGGGAAAATCTTTACTTTTGCCTCCGTAAAAAGGAAGGGATATGTATAATAGAACGGAAATAGCATCGCTACTGAAAAATCAACCTATTGGTGAAAAGGTTACCGTCATGGGTTGGGTGCGTGCTTTTAGAAATAATCAATTTATTGCTCTCCATGATGGAAGTGATGTTGGGACTTTACAAATAGTTATTGATCCTGAAAAAATCGCTGCGACAATCACTCGTCGTATAGGTTTCCATGCATGTATAATGGTAACTGGAAGTTTTCAATCCTCACAAGGAGCGGGACAACAGTTTGAGATTCTTGCAGATACCGTAGAGATTTTAGGGGACAATGATTTAGAAAAATATCCACTGCAACCCAAAAGGCAGACGATGGAGTTTTTAAGGCAAAAGGCTCATTTCAGAATGAGAACCCAAACTTTCAGTGCCGTTTTTAGAATCAGGCACGCGGTGGCTTTTGCTGTGCACAAGTTTTATAATGACCGTGGTTTTTACTACCTGCACGCACCTATCATAACGGGAAGTGATGCTGAAGGAGCTGGTGAAATGTTCAGAGTCACGATGTTAAGTCCTGACAAACCACCTTTAAATGAAGAAGGTAAAGTAGATTTTAGTAAGGATTTCTTTGGTAAGGCAACTAATTTAACCGTTTCCGGTCAGTTACAAGGGGAAATCGCAGCGCTCGCTTTGGGTAAAATATATACTTTCGGGCCTACTTTTAGAGCTGAAAATTCTAATACACCCAGACATTTGGCAGAATTTTGGATGATTGAACCAGAAATGGCCTTCTATGATATTATAGACAACATGGATCTGGCGGAGGCTTTTTGTAAGTATCTCATTTCTTACGTGTTGGAACATAATGCCGCGGATCTGGCATTTCTTGACCAACGATTAAAAGAAGAAGAAAAAAGTCTTCCAACTGATAAACGTCGTGAATTGGGTCTGCTGGAACAACTGGAATTTGTGGTAAATAACGATTTTGTCAGAATCACTTATGACGAAGCAGTGGCTATTTTGATGCAGTCAAAGCCATATAAAAAAGGTCAGTTCGAATTTCCCGTAGAATGGGGTAGGGACTTACAGGCAGAGCATGAGCGCTACTTAGTAGAAAAGGAATTTAAAAAACCAGTAATCGTTCGTAATTATCCTAAAGATATCAAAGCATTCTACATGCGTATGAATGATGA
>BJGN01000348.1 GCA_014190515.1 Bacteroidota bacterium | reverse complement strand
CAGTGGGTGATTGTGTGGAATACGTCGAGCCTTCTTTTGGTAGGAAATCAGTGGAAACGCTTTGGTACACCGGAAAACGGATGGGCGAATATGTAGGAAGAAATATTTTACTCGATCATCCACAACGGTATCATCAAGGGATTTTCTTCAATTCTGCTAAATTTTTTGATTTGGAATATCAGATTTATGGGCATGTTCCAATGTCACCAGAGGAAATTTATGGGTCTGTTTTTTGGAAACATCCACAGAAGGATAAATCAATCCGTTTAGTTTATGACGCTGTTAGTGATGAATTTTTAGGATGCTGCGTGCTGGGTATTCGGTTCAGACAAGAAGTTTGTGAAAAATGGATAGCTGAAAAATGGAAAATTACCGAGGTACTTCACGCTTTACCAAATGCTAATTTTGATTCGGAATTTTCAACCAGATTTGAAATGGAATTACTAAATATATATAATAATAAAACAATATGATAAGTGTATTAAAATGGAGCCAATGGATGTTTAGCCATGAGGTCAAAAATGAGAAAGGGGTATGGTTTAGTAGTTTATCAAACAGAGGTATCGTTGGTTGGTTACTCGCTTTGTTTCTTTCTTTTGGGTACATTACTTTATATTTTTTCCCTGAATGGTTGGGTCTTGGACAAAAAGGAATGCCAAATACTGGGTTTATCGCCTGGTTTGATCAGATAAGTATATTTTTTAACGGGTCTGCCGCTTCTCAATGGTTTGTTTATGGATTTTTATACACTTTGATTATTTTATTGATGGGAATAAAATTTATCATTAAGTATAAAAATAATAATTATCAGGTTATTAGAACCTTGTCCCTTCTGTTTTTCCAATTGTGTTTTGCTTTTATTATTCCTGAAATAATGGCTTCTTTGAATCAGCCCGCTATGGATTTAAAGAATATGTGGCCTTTAAATTATTATTTCTTTTTTGACTGGAACATTAAGAAACTGCTAAGCTCTGGCTACTTCGGCTTGTTTTTAATGTTTTGGGGATTAGCCCTTACCTTCATTATTTCCCCAGTGTTGACCTATTTTTATGGAAAAAGGTGGTATTGCTCCTGGGTTTGTGGATGTGGCGGCTTAGCAGAAACGGCGGGAGATCCATTTCGACATTTATCCGATAATTCAGAGACCGCCTGGAAATGGGAGCGACGCATCATTTATCCCATTTTATTTATTGTGTGCTTAATGACATTGGCCATTTTAGATAGCTTTTTTAGAAAAAATCCTGCAACCTATTGGATTACTTTCTCCCATTTTAAAATTATAATCCTTTTTCTTTTAGCTGCTATAATTGCCCTTGCCTTATGGAATAAGGGTTGGTTGAAAGGAATTTCAACATCCGGTAAATGGACGATTATCTCTTTGGGAGTGGCACTGTTTATGGGCATCATTTTTTCATGGTCGTATAATAAGCCTGTTCTTTGGATTAATGCTTTGAAATTGAGAGAATGGTATGGATTTTATGTCGGAGCTATTTTTTCAGGCATAATAGGCGTTGGTTTTTATCCTCTGATGGGAAGCAGGGTTTGGTGCAGGTTCGGTTGTCCAATGGCCGCTATAC
>BJGN01000347.1 GCA_014190515.1 Bacteroidota bacterium | reverse complement strand
TTTGTTGCAAATGGTCCGATATTTTTTATCGGCTTGAAAGGTACCCGGGTACAAAAACTGGCCATTATGAGGAATAAGCAAACCATTATTAGAAAAAACACTAATATTGCCATTTCTGTCACTATGCGAAGATTCAAGTTGAACCTCAGTACTTTGAGTATAATATTTAACACTATAGTCTTGTAGGTAAGGTTTATCCTGATAAACAGGCTGGACCATTTTCGTCTGAGTGAAGACCATATTTGGAAAAAAAAAGGGGGCAAAAAAGACGACTAAGAGATATTTATTCATATCTATTTTTCAATTTATTCTAAATAAATGTAAGCAGATAATCAGTTCTGCAATGTTAAGGTACTCCATTTTTAAATAATACCAATGCAGTTTACCTATTAAGCTATTTCGTCAGGTTTATTTAAACCTAAAGTGCATTTAAAATAGATAATATATTAGCTATTTATAAGAAAAATACGTATTTTAGTTAAAATATTATTTATTTTATGCAATATGGATTAAATAAAAAACCAGCTGACTGGATGCTGGAAATGGCAAAGCGTCATAAAATGTTAAGAAAACAAGCCGGATTTACCCAAAGTGAATTGGCGCGCCGCTCCGGTGTTTCTCTAGGTAGCTTAAAACGTTTTGAAACAAGTGGGCAGATTTCCATCCAGTTTCTATTCCTGTTAATCGATGTACTGGGAAGGCTTGACGACTTTGATACGATACTGAAGCCCATTGAAAACATTAAAGAAATTGAACGATTGTTCAGCGATAAACAACGCAGAACTTGAAGCCTGTAAAAAAATAAACGTTCAACTTTTGTTTGATACAGAAGCATTGGAAGTGGGAAGTTTAGTCCTTAATGAGAGAAATATATTTTTCAAGTATAGTCAGGAATTTTTAGATCGAGGATTAGACATTTCACCCCTTAAGCTCGGGTTAAATGCACAGATAAACAAGGCCAATGATTTACCTTTCGATGGGTTATTTGGTGTGTTTGCCGATTCTTTACCCGATGGCTGGGGTAAATTACTTATAGACAAGGCATTAACGCCAAAAGGTATTTCTTTGGCAAGTCTTTCAACGCTTGACAGATTGGCCTATATTGGTAAAAATGGAATGGGTGCCCTGATATATAAACCTGAATTAACAATGGAACATAAGGTTGATTTTGACATAGAATTAGATGAAATAGCGAAGGGAACCAAGCAAATTATTTCGGGAATAGCCTCAGATGCTTTAGACAAGATATACCAGCTGGGTGGATCATCCCTTGGGGCACGGCCCAAAATTTTAGTCGGATTTAATCCAAAGACCCAACATATTCTTGGAAATGAAATCACATTACCCACTGATTATGAGCATTGGATTATTAAATTTCCTGCTACAAATGATCCCTTGGATATGGCAAATATTGAATTTGCCTATTACAAAATGGCCGTTGAAGCTGTCATAGAAATGAATGAATGCAGATTATTTGAGAGCAAATCAGGTAATACCTACTTTGGCACCAAGCGATTTGACAGAGAGGGCAATAAAAGATTACATTTGCATTCTGCGGCAGGAATAATGCATGATAATTTCCGATACAGTTCTTTAGAT
>BJGN01000346.1 GCA_014190515.1 Bacteroidota bacterium | reverse complement strand
CTTTGCTTCCAATATCTTTTACTTCGTGGACTGAATACCAAAACGGAGTTTTAATTTTTTTATCAGGAGTTGAATAATAATAAAAATCTTCTTGCTTATGAGATTTTAGCCAACCACCTTTAGCCATTTTAGGTGCTCTAACCATTAACCCACCATCCGTGTTTTCAAAACCGAATTTCTGATAGTATTTTACCAGATAATCTTTCGTGATTTTGTCTTTATGCTCTTGAGATTTAAAATTATTTGTTCTTGGTATAGGCTGCAAATAAATTGACACTCCGAATTCATCGGCTTTTTTCAATATTTCATTTATGTATTTTTTTGCATCGGAATCCCCTTTTTTCTCAATTAAATCTAGCATAACAATTTTATCCTTACCATCTTTTATTGGAGATGAAAACTCATTTGGTATGCTTATTGATACATGAACGTATTTATTAACACTATTTGACCAATCATCAAACCATTTCATGAATTCAATATTAGGAGAAGATGTACCACCCCCGTTTTCCATTTTTCCACCGTCAGAAAATGAAGATTTCGGATATCTAGATATGGTCTGATGGCTTTTTATGAAGCCGAATTGATTAAATGAATCTTTATCTAAATGTGCTACTTTAGCTTCACCGCTTTTTATAAGTTTATAATACTTTTCTGAAGCTTCTTTATTATCAGTAAAATATGTATCATTTATTTTTTCCCCGTCATCCCAGATAACGTGATAATAGGTTTTATTTTTTCTTTCTTCTACTGGTATCTCTCCCCCCAAATCAAACTCATCCATATCTTTAAAAAACTTCAGGTCACTTGCATCATAGGTCTTTTCTGTACCGTCAACAAACTTTAAGTGAAACTTACGACGGTAGGGCTTCATTATGATACCCATTTTGTTTTCTGAAACTACTAGGGCACTATCCCCATATTCAGCCTCTTGCCATTTAACTTCGCCCCCTTGAGCATATTCCTCCTCTCCTTCCATTTCTTCTCTTTTCTGCTGATTTTCAGCCTCCAGATAGTGGCTAGCATCGCTTAAATCGGTAGAAGCCCTTTCAGCTTTAGCAACTACCCATGCTGGAACGTGGTCTGATTTTTTTGCAGCCTTTTCAAACTCTTCAACATGGTGCTCAATTTCCTCTGCTTGATTAAGTAGCATTTCTTTGTTTTCGCTTTGCTCCATGAAGCCACCATCCTTATAGAATTTACCGTCTCTTAATCCTTTCAAAAGCTCATAGGCATTAACGGGTCTAAAGCCTAAATCTCTTTCCAAAGGGAAACGGAAGGCAGATATACGGATGTTTTCTAGTTCTTTACGGCTTACGCTACCTATTTCAACATTTTTACCCATTTGAACTATTGCCCATAAATAGTCTGGGTCTGTAGGGTCAGAATTGAGAAGATACCACCTACCGTTACCGTAGGGGTTAAATATCTTTCCAACGACCATTTGCTCCTCACGATTGTTTCCTTTTGGATATTGGGCAAATAGCTTTTTATCTATGTCTTTAGTAAATAGCTTCATAAATTATTCTTTAGTTTCTTTTCTTTCTCCAGTTTCAATGTTTAGGGTAACCAAATCGCCAGTAATTTCATTTTTAATACCCA
>BJGN01000345.1 GCA_014190515.1 Bacteroidota bacterium | reverse complement strand
GAATCCGGCTTATAGATTTCCATTTTTTCCGGTATTGTTTGAAAAAAAACAATACCGGAATTTTATAATCGACTGGAACAATTTGTTTTGTTTTTGATATATTAGATTATTCATAATCATTAAAAACTACGCAAATGAAAAACCTGCTTTTTATTTTAGCCATTTTTTCTATTAAAATTATCGGATTTTCGCAAACATCCGTTCAATGGCCTTATGCACTTAGAATACCCGAAAAGGAGATAAATATTGGAAATTATTGTCCTGGCGGTTCAGAAAGTACTATCCCTATTTTAGCAAAGGTTTACAGTAAAGATTTGGTTTTAAGAGGTTTAGCGTCAAGTCCTCTCGGTGTTAAATTTGGCTTGACTCCTGAAATGAAGGAAGTTGTTTTACCTTATAAGGTCGCAAATATTTCTGTACAGTTACCTTATGATTTTAAAATTTATATAAATATTCCAAATTTAAAAGAGGGTTCCTTTTCAAGATTTATTACTATTACAACTAATGAAACCAAAGATAATGTTCATCAAGTGGTTGTAAAAGGAGATTATTTGAAAAGTAGATGTCAATAAATGGATCATAAATAGGATGCATTCTCAGGGGAAAGCCCTATTTTTATCCATTTAAAATAAAGACCATTCCAATGGATTATATTTGGCTGATTTTATCTCTCATTTGCATCATTACAGGTGTTTTAGGTAGTTTACTTCCTGTTCTTCCCGGATTACCTGTCAGTTGGGTTGGTTTAGTCTTGCTTATGCTTACCAAGCCGATTGAAACTGATGTTATGCTTCTTTCGGTGACAGGAGTAATTGCTATCGGTGTAGGTATATTAGATTATTGGATTCCCGCAAAAGGTACCAAAGCCTTTGGTGGTTCAAAATATGGCGTGTGGGGCACCAATATTGGACTGGTCGTTGGTTTGATTGTGCCCGTTCCATTTGGTTTTATTTGGGGTCCCTTTTTAGGTGCTTTTATTGGTGAATGGTGGTTTGCCTCCCGAAAAGGTAATGAAGCAATGTGGGCAGCAACAGGTTCGTTTGTTGGTTTTCTTACATCTACTTTTTTGAAACTAGTTGTGTCTATTGTGTTTTTAGGCATCTTTATCACACTTGTTTGGAATCATTTTTCACTATTTTTTTAGGTTATCGACCTTGATTATGCCTTTTATTAGGCTTTGATCCTCAATGAACATGGAGAAGCTATTTACTACTTCTTTAAAATCTAAAGTATGTGTAATAAGTAAGGCAGGGTCTATTTCTTTATTATCGATCTTGTCTATAACTTGCTTAAAATCATGTTTTGTGGAATTTCTACTGCTCATTAAGGTGGCTTCCCTTTTGTGAAATTCCGGATGATTTATATGGAGGTCTTCCCGTTGTAACCCTATAAGAATCCATTTCCCCCCGTGACCTAAAAACCTTAATTGTTGCTGTATTGACTTTTTGTTTCCTGTAGCATCGATGACAATATCTGCAAAATGACCATTTGTTAACTCTTTTATTTCTTCAAACAAGGTTTCATCATTGCCATTAAATGAATGTTCAATGCCCAAAATAGATTTACAATAGGTTATTCTGTTTTGATTAATATCAATGAGGA
>BJGN01000344.1 GCA_014190515.1 Bacteroidota bacterium | reverse complement strand
AGTAAATATGTTAACGCTAGAAACCATTGTAAAAGTAATCATTGCCTTATCCATCCTATTTGTCTGGGTATTAAGATTTGACAATATTGTTAAGGAATTCAAACAATATGAATTAAGTGATTTGGTGCGAACCATAGTTGGTACGTCAAAAATTATACTGGCTACTTTATTGGTGGTGAGTATCTGGCATAAGGAATTTGTATTTATACCCGCTTCACTGATGGCGTTCTTAATGATTTCTGCCCAATATTTTCATTTTAAGGTCAAAAATCCGTGGCAAAAACATGTTCCCTCTTTATTTCTTTTGACCTTATGTATTTATCTTATTTACCAAAATGCTTAACCATTGCGTTTATATAACTTTTTGGTAGCACTTAGTGGTCTTTCTTTTCTGATATACGGTATTACTTATTTCATGTCTGACAAGATGAAACTGGAGTTCAGCCGTTTTGGATTAGCGAAGTTCGGAACCTTAGTCGCTATCCTGGAAATTTTAGGTGCGATAGGTTTATTTGTAGGCTACTTCGCCAAACCCATTTTTCTGTTATCTGCCGGCGGGCTATCCCTTCTGATGTTATTGGGAGTACTTACCCGTCTGAAAATCAGAGATAATTTCATATTAATCATTCCAGCCTTCTTTTTTATGTTGCTGAATGGGTATTTATTTTTTATAAATCTATAATTTTCTCCGCTTCTCTCAGACCGCTCAAATAGGCCCCGTGAACGGTGCCTCTATATTCTATATCAGTATGTTCTCCTGCAAAAAAAACTTTATTCTGGACCGACTGGGCCATGGTATTAAAATCTTCTGAGGTAGTACCTGAGGTAGCGAAAGAATAGGAACCAAAAGAGTTGATATTTGACCCCCATTTTGTTCTTAAAAATTGAATAGGATTGCTAATATTATTTCCATAAATAGATTTTAAATGGCTCATTATTTCGGTGGTAATCTGAGCGTCCGACATAGATTCCGTTTGGGTTGCGTATTTACCAAAAGCGAAAGTCATTAAAGCATTGGAAGAAGGCAAGAATTTATTCACATTCATGAAATAATTAAATTTCCCTTTTGTCTCTGGCGTATAACCTATATATTGGGTATTTGCATCCCAGAAGGCAGCTTTCCATACCAGCAGGAACTTATTCACATTCCCCATCTGGGTTTTTTCAATAGCTTTAGTTTTTTCACTGGGTAGTGCGGGGGAAAATGCAATGGATTTGTTTTTCAGAACACCTAAAGGCACCGTAACCAGTATATGGTCGGCTTCAAAGGTAGTGCCATTAGCTTTAACGAAAGGTTTTGCCGCCCCATAATTGATTTCTGTAACGCGGGAATTTAATTTTATGTCTAATCCCTTCCCCAGGAACTCTGCTACTTTGTCATATCCGTTGGTAATAATCACATCTGCACCTGAAAATTCTTCATCATCATAAAAATACTTGGACGATAAATTTGAAATATCTCCGCCTGTATCAAATTCCAAATAGGCAGAAAGCATATATTTCCATAATCTTTCCTTCCCTTTTTCGGGATATAAGGAGTTGAAAATAGCTTCAAAGGACTGGTTTTCAGATCCTGCTTTTCTTACAGCTGTTAACGCAGCTTCAAATAAAT
>BJGN01000343.1 GCA_014190515.1 Bacteroidota bacterium | reverse complement strand
GAACTTTATTATGTAATGCAAAACCGTGCCCCCGGCCTGATAGATTAATAATTGGGAGGGAATTTTTTTTGATACTAATTGCTGATAATAGACCAGGCTATTTTCAACGAAGGAAGTCTTATCGTCCATGGCATGAATTAAAAAAGAGGGCGGATGATTTTCAGCGATAAATAATTCTGGGGAATAAGCCCTTTTTTTATCTTCAGAAATATTGTCCCCTAGTAAAACTTTTCTTGATTGTAATTTAGGCGACACATATTCATCTTTGAAACTGATTACTGGATAAACTAAAATATTAAAAGAAAATTGAATTGGATTTATGGGTGTAAAGGACATGGCAGCTAAATGGCCGCCTGCTGAAAAACCTATAACCCCAATTTTATTGGTATCGATGCTTAAATCGGCGGCATTTTCCATAACCATCTGGAATGCCCTTTTGAGATCCATAAGAGGTAATGGCTCAAAGGAATGAAAAGAATTAGCAGAAAAGGTTCTGTATTTTAAAACGAATGCATTTATACCTGCCTTTGCAAATTCAATCGCCACGTCATGACCACCATCAAAAATAGATAATCGATGATACCCTCCTCCTGGGCAAATAATAACAGCTGCATTTGATTTATTAGCACCTTTTGCTTCATAAAAGGTAAGGTCAGGCACCGTAATATCTACGAGTGCCCTTCTACCAGCATCGGTAATAACCTCTTTTTCCTTACTTTCCGCTGATATATTTCCTGGAGGTACTCCCTGATATAGTTTAGTTGTTACCTGAGCATATCCAATATGAGTCAGGCAAATAAATCCACTTAAAAAAAGTAAGGAAAAAGAGGTTATTTTCATTATAAGAATTATTTATTGACCGTTGTGACAGAAAATAGCGAAGGAATCGGATTTGGCGTTGATTTATTAAGATCGACTTCTATTTGGGGATAAAGAAAACGTTGTGGTAATTCCGTTCCAGTATTTGGTGTAACGGCAACTCTAACATCCGTTTCTTTAAAAACCCTTCTCAAATCATTAAATCCTTCAATCTGTCCAATAAAAGTAAGATATCTTTCCTCCATTATTTCCCTTAATAAAGAAGATTCTTTACTTA
Organism: Bacteroidota bacterium; assembly: GCA_014190515.1. Taxonomy (GTDB): domain Bacteria; phylum Bacteroidota; class Bacteroidia; order Chitinophagales; family Saprospiraceae; genus BJGN01. Next base: position 531 of record BJGN01000343.1, on the reverse strand, counting down.
ATGAGGAGGTAGCAGGTAAATTTTCCATGCCACCCGCGGTAAAATCGGCTAAAACATAAGGATCATATTTAATATTTCCCGTTGTTGTGTATGTTGAACCAATATAACCTCCACTTGCCATAAAAGCTCTGTACGCATTTAGTCTGACAAGCCCCTTATCAAAACCATTCAATCTGGTTTCCGCTTCTGCTAAAATGAGTAAATTTTCAGCAAAACCCGCTAACGGAAACGAGGAAGCCTGTCCAAAAAATCCATTGGTAGAAGTATTTAAAGCGCCCGCACTGGTGAAAAGATAATTGTATCTGGCTCTTTCAATCGTCTTAGCATTTCCTCTATTTGGCGTTTTTGAGGGATTCAATAGATTGGCAGCAAAACTACCATTAGCATCCATCCAACCTGGTCTATCTTGAACCACAAATTGATAATACAGGTTATAAGCACCTCTTCCAGAGGTAGAATGAGGTGCCATCCAGGTATTTGCGTTACTATTAATTCCCAGTGTAGCTGCAGCTATTGCTTTGCTATATTCTC
>BJGN01000342.1 GCA_014190515.1 Bacteroidota bacterium | reverse complement strand
TAAAAGATACCAGATTAGAAGGTGTAACTGCCAAGGTATATGAAATGCTAAAAACAAATTACAAATAAAGGAGGTCATACTTTTGGGAACTTAAAAAAAAGTTCTTACTTTGGATAAGCTATTTACAGATAGCCAAATATAATTCTGTAAACATCAAAAACCTTAGTTAAAATGCGAAAAAGCAAAAAGGCAGAAGAGTCCCGCCGGTCCTTTTTAAAAAAAGGAGTGGTAGCTTCCTCTTTTTTTATTGTTCCCAGATATGTTTTGGGTGGCACGGGTTACACAGCACCCAGTGACCGATTAAACATTGCCGCCATTGGCGCAGGAGGAAAAGGCTCCAGTGATATTTTCAATGCCTCGGTAAAAGGTAGAGAAAGAATTGCCGCCTTATGTGACGTAGATTTTTCGGGTAGTGCAAAAAAATCTGTCGCCAATTTTCCTGACGCTAAATTGTATAAAGATTATCGGGTAATGCTCGATGAAATGAAAGATGTTGATGCTGTAACCATTTCAACACCAGACCATTCTCATGGTCCTGCAGCATTATATGCTATGCAAAGGGGCGTCCATGTTTATGTTCAAAAACCTATGACCCATAATATTCGGGAAACAAGGATTTTAACGGAACTAGCGCGTAAAAATAAGATTGTTACCCAGATGGGTAATCAGGGCGGTTCAAATCCCCTACTCGATATCGTTAAAAAATGGGTTGATTCAGGCGTAATTGGGAAAGTAGCCAAAGTACAGGTTTGGACGAACAGACCTGTATGGCCTCAGGGCGTACCTTTACAAGCACCGGATGAGAGTAAAAAACCAGCAGATTTGGACTGGAACTTATGGCTTGGACCTGCCAAAGAAACCCCTTATGTCCCTAATATGCATCCATTTAACTGGCGTGGTTGGTGGGATTACGGTACCGGTGCCTTAGGTGATGTTGGTTGCCATTTGATAGATATTCCTTTCAGAACTTTAGGGCTTAAATATCCCACCGATGCGGAATGTAGTGTAGCCTCTGTTTTCAGTAAAATGTGGACAGCAGATTACAATCCTGAAGGATGTCCTCCTTCGTCATTTATTACGTTACATTTTAATCCAACCCCTAAAAACGATACAAAATTAGAATTAACCTGGAGCGATGGTGGTATTAGACCAGCTCATCCAGAAATTATACCCGAAAATATGGATATCGGTGGTACCGATAGTGCCAATGGTGTACTTATGATTGGTGAAAAGGGTATCATTTCTACTAACATCAATGATAGCTCACCGATGATGCCTAAATTGTTCCTATATGATGGCACGCAAGAATTCGGACCCACAGCAGCTGATGTCGTAGAATCTGAATATGGCCATCAGCGTAAATGGGTGGAGGCTTGTAAAGCAGGCTTCAACAGCCCTGAACACAAAGCACTTACCTCATCATTTGATTATGCAGGTCCAATGACGGAAACCGTTCTCATGGGAAATTTAGCTATTCGCAGCTATATGCTTAGAAAAGAAGTGAATGGTAAGATGCAGTATTATGGCAGAAGAAAATTACTTTGGGATGGTGACAACATGAAAATTACCAATTTCGAAGATGCCAACCAATTTGTTGGCAGAGAATATAGAAAAGGCTGGGAAATGTAA
>BJGN01000341.1 GCA_014190515.1 Bacteroidota bacterium | reverse complement strand
CAGATTTGAGGCTAATCATAGACTGGGCATCAACCCAGATGTTAGCAAGGACCAAATCTCCCTCGTTTGCCAGAGGCAATAAGGTTATAATTTCCGAACGAATACCCTGAATAAGCTCATTTCCAGATGAGATGGCGGTGAATTGATTGGGTTGACTGAAGAGCAAGGGTAATTCTGAAAAACCATTTTTCGGAAGGATAGAAATGCCTGTTGACTTGACCTTAAAGGTATTAGGGTAAGTAAACTGGATATTCGCTTTGACAGGTAAGATCTTTATGGCGGGAATATTAGGCTTAATTTGTGCAGATACCTCATAGTTGCGTACCTGCTTAAATTTTTGTGACAACTTAGCAAATAGTTCGTTGGCTTGCTGTGCCGATGCCATAAAAGGTAAAAAAACGAATAGCCAATATTTCATTATACGGTAATGTCTTTGCGGTTAAAAGTAAATATAGAAATGCCTATAAATAGGATATTGTGTACAATGAGCACCAAAGAGGATTGTTTGATTTGTTGCCAGGGAAGAGGGTCTTCGAAAAATGAGCGCCAGGAGGCCATGTGCGTAGTGAATAAAAGGGGGCGGATAGGGTCAAAAATAGGGACATCTAACGCATTAATGATCGTGAAAAACAAGATGATAGCCATCGTGGCGACAATGGGCCCAATGGAATTGTCGGAAAAGCAGGACAGGCAAATGGACAAAGAACTGATGGTGAATAAGGCGAGAAAAGCGACGCAAAAGGCGCAAATATACCTCCACATAATGTCGCCTTCCTGTAAAATAACCAGTCCGTCCGAATTTAAAACCATTAAATCACCGGGTCCAAAGAGATACCGGCCTATACCAACGGCCATGAATCCGAGCCACAATACAATTAGAAAGGTATAAATACCGCCAGCCAAAAATTTGGACATCAGCAGTTGGGTACGGGTAATGGGTTTGGTCAAGAGCATGCGCAAAGTACCCATAGCTGCCTCACCCGAAATAAGGTCGCCAGTTACGAGTGCCACCAATAGTGGAATCTGTATAATAAGCATTTGCAGAATAATAAATGCTACTAAATTGCCATTCAACACTTTTCCTTCAAATCGAAGGGTTTGTTCGAAAGAAGCGGTGACGAATGAAATAACGGTCATGCCATCTGCCACAAGGGCAAATAAAATGATGCCTACCAGGCCCGTAATAGCCGCTAATCCTAAGTAGCTTCTTGGTTTAAGCGCAATTTTAATCAACTCGTTTCTGGTGCTATGGAAAAATATCATGAGGCAATTAAGTTGATAAAATAATCTTCTAATTTTCGTTTCGATTCAATGGAATAAACAGGCACTCCGGCTGCGACGAGCTGATTATTTAATGCAGGAATTTGTTCTTTCTGCATGTTAAATTCTATGGTATCGCTTCCAATGGTCCTGACATTTGTCTGTGGAAAATGGCTTAAAACGTTTAGTGCTTTTGCCAACGAATCGGCATTTGTTTGAATGCGGATAATCTGATCTTCCTCGTTCAATAAATCCTTTACATTCCCCTCAACAATACTTTTTCCCTTATGAATGATGACCATACTGTTACATATAATTTCGACCTCGCTGAGGTTATGGGAAGAAAATATGATGGTTTTATTTTGCTCATTTTTTAAACGCAAAATTAAATGGCGCATGTC
>BJGN01000340.1 GCA_014190515.1 Bacteroidota bacterium | reverse complement strand
AATTGGGAAATAGGCGAAGTGAGAGCAGAACTTTCACAAGAAGTTAAAAGAGAAAGCAGTGGTTTAAAAACCAACACCAAAGTCGCTATTTATATTGAAGGTGATATTTCGCAGGAGCAAAAAGATGAACTATTAAAACAAGCTAATGCCTGTTATATACACCGTCAAATAATGGGCGAATGGGATATAGAACACGCAGCTGAACTGCAAAAATAAAAACGTCAAAACAGGGGTTTGGTTCAATGGCGGGTTATCGTAATTGAGGTTACCACCTCGCATCCAAATTTATGGTGTATTGACAGCTTTGTGCTCCGAAATCTGCAACTCTGCCAAGAGCCAAAACGATAGGCCTAAATTTTCAACAAGCTTCTTTCTTAACATTTGTTCAGTGGATTGGTAGAACGCTTAAATAATTTAGTTGCATCATTTTAAAATGCAACAACAATGAAAAAATCCCTGATCGTTTTTGGAATAATTAGCCTCATTTCATCTTCCAGTTTCGCTCAAACTGAACAAAAAGAAAGTAAATATGCCATTGAAACCGATATTCTTTGGCCATTTTTAGTGCAAACAACACGTACACACTTCACCATCAAACTTTGGGAGAAAGGACATCTAAGAGGTGATATGTATGTAGGATTAAACATTGATTTCCCAAGAGATCGTGCCACAGAAGGTCGATTTGCCGATTACAGTATTGCCAGTGGATACCGCCAATATTTATGGAAAGGGCTACATCTCGAATTTTCACAAACTACTGGTTTGGGCGTATTACAAAACCACGTAACTACGGGAAAAACCTACAACAGCTTTGACTGGTTAGGCACCGGATATATCGGATATAAATTTGAGTTCGCTAAAAAGAGATTTTATATCCTGCCACAATTTGGCGTTGCTCAAGTGCTTTACAAATCAAATCCATGGCCCATTTACGAAGATGAAACCTTATCTAAAGAAGTAGGCGAAACACCTTTTATGTTAGGTTCATTGAGGTTTGGGTATAAGTTTTAACCTTGAATATAGGTTTTGTAGAGAACACATAAATAAATACAAATGATTTTACAAACAATAATTGGCGGAAATGGTACCATTGGCAAGGAAGTGGCCAAACAACTGCATGACATGAATATCCAAGTCAGAATTGCTTCGCGAACTCCTAAGAAAGTAAACGCAAATGATCAGGTTTTTGCAATAGATGTATTCAACGAACAAAGTGTCTCGGAGGCAATCAAGGGTTCATCTGTGGTTTATCTAATCCTTGGCTTACCCTATAAGGACCAAGTTTGGCTTGATGGTTTTCCAAAAGCTGTTCGTGCTGTAATAAATGCTTGTAAAAAAGAAGGAGCAAAATTGGTTTATTTTGACAATGTCTATATGTATGGTCGTGTTGACGGAACCATGACAGAAGATCTTCCAAATAAGCCGGATTCGGTGAAGGGTAAAGCAAGAATGATTGCAGCAGATTGTATTTCAGAGGCCATAAAAAGTCAAGAACTACAGGCCATGATTTGCAGATCCGCAGATTTTTATGGAGACTACCCCTTCTTTGATGTAATTAAGCAGATTGCCATTGCCTTGCAAAAAAATAAAAAGGCGATGCTTCTTTTCCGTGACGATAAAAAACATAGCATAACCTACATTCCTGATGCCGCTAAAGCAGTAGCATTTTTGGCCCAACAACCTGATGCTTATCAACAAATATGGCACCTAC
>BJGN01000339.1 GCA_014190515.1 Bacteroidota bacterium | reverse complement strand
TATCATGTTCCCAACGTAACACTTTGTCTATTTCCGATGTTGAAAAAGTTAACTTAACCAATTCATTTTCGGGTATTCCCTCTTCTATTTTATTTTTAACACCTTCTTTAATGTATTTTTGTTGTATAGACAAATAAAAATACATACCCCAAAATGGAGCGACAAAAGTAACGAGAAAAAAAAAGGGAACTATTTTTTTCACCCTTATTTAATTTTTTTAAAATCAATATAAGAATAAATAATGGGAATAAAGACAATGATCAGAAGGGTGACAATGAAAATAGGAAGAAATACTTTCTCATCACTTATGAGAACAGAACCTAATAGCAGGGCTAAACCTCCAATAATCCAAACTTTTGATCCTAATTTATGGGTATTATACCAAACGCGTTCATTCTCTAACGTCCATGGTGTTCGGATGCCTATATAATAATTAGGTTTCATATCTTTAAAATTATTACCCAACACGGCAAACAAACCACCGATAAATCCAAAAAGTAGAGAAGGATTTGAAATTTTGCCTGACAGACTGGTATATAAAATATAAGTGGTAAGGATGGAGAAGAAAACAGACATAAAAAATCTGATACCATTATATTTATTATCCTCCAACGAAAGGTTGTGTTTAGGATCAATTTGCGGAAGGACCAACATTAAAAAATAAATGCCTATACCTAAACTGCCTGGCAAAAAAATAAGGAATTGTTTGGATGACCAACCATCGGCCTCACCAGCAAGATTAAAATGAGTGGGTACAATATCGGGTAATTGGTTCCAGATTTTAAACAAGTAAACATAAGGTATGATTAAAAACAACCACAATATCAGTTCGCGATAGACTTTTTTTGACATAACCATGCTATTTTGATTATTTCCAATAGTCAAATATAATGGTTTAAAGGGTTTACAATGTTTATATTTGTAAAAAAAGTTGATATGCGGATTTTTATCATTTTTACATTATTATATATAAATCAAACATTTGCTTACTTAAATGCTCAAGGTATTGACCCTTGGGTGATAGCAGCAGAAAATTGGGATAAGGAAAAATATGCCGGCGTGACGGTCGCCAATGGTATGATTGGCATTGTTTCTTCCCAAGAACCATTTAAAGTGAAAGATGTCGTTTTATCAGGTGCTTATGATTTATATGGAAGAGGCAGGGTCAGCAATTTCCTAAGAAGTTTTAATCTTTTGAATATGCAGGTGGGCATAGACGGGGAACAGATTAACAAGGGGAATATTCAACATTTAAAGCAAACACTGGACATGAAAAATGGTCGATTTAGTGTTCAACTTGATTTTGGTGACAAAGCCTTTATTACCTATTCTTATTACGCTTTGAGACAATTACCTTTTTGTGTCCTGATGGATGTGTCAATTACGGCCAAAAAGGATATTACCATAGGTGCGTCGAGTGTCATGGAGGCTCCGGATGCACTGAAGGAAGTCCAAAATTACTATAACGAAATAGATAGACCTCATGTGGTCATTAGTTTGCTTACTTCTTTAGCAAAAAGTCCAACGGGAAAATTGGAAATGGCTGCTTCCACTTCATTTCTTTTTTCCGAACATCATGGAAATGAGCCTAGAGTAATTCATGAAATGTGGGATAACAATATGCATCTCATGAAATTTTCAAAAAAGTTAAAATCGGGGGAAACGTATTCTTTTGCGATTACCGGGAGCTCCATCACCTCAGCTCATCATGATGACC
>BJGN01000338.1 GCA_014190515.1 Bacteroidota bacterium | reverse complement strand
AGAAGAAAATATGACCCAACAGCTAAACGCTGTGTTTCCTGCATATTCGCCATACAAACGGTTATTAATTGCCCATCATGCTCAATGGCTTCCCTTCATTTCAGCCAGTGAACGAATTCAATTGCTGAGTATTCTTGGAGAAAATGAGTTTAAAAGTTTGCCTTTTCAAGTAAGGGAAGTGACTCAACGGTATAACTTTTTTACGCCGCTGTTGTCCTCCGTATTAAAGAAAGGGGAAAGCGACGGATTTACTTTTTCGGAAAAGCTGGATGGTTTATTAACCAACAGAATTTTCGGATTATTTGTGTTTCTCGGTGTTTTAACGTTCCTTTTTCAATCGCTTTATATATGGGCCGAATGGCCAATGACCCTCATAGAAGAGGGATTTTCGACTTTGGGCGTTTATCTGACCACCCATTTACCAGCTGGTTGGTTTACTCAATTTTTGGCGGAAGGATTACTGGCCGGATTAGGTGGTGTACTTGTTTTTATACCCCAGATTGCCCTTCTATTTTTCCTGATTTCTATCTTAGAAGAGATTGGTTATATGTCTCGTGCTGCTTTTCTTTTCGATAGAATAATGCAGTTATTTGGTATGAATGGTCGGAGTATGGTCGCTCTTATTTCGGGTGGTGCCTGCGCTATTCCTGCAATAATGAGTACCAGAACCATCTCGTCCTGGAAAGAAAGATTGATTACCATTTTGGTGACCCCTTTTATTAGCTGTTCTGCGAGAATTCCTGTATATACTGTGCTTATTGGATTAGTAATACCTTCTAAAACAGTGGGTTATATTTTTAATTTGCAAGGATTAGCTTTCCTGGGCTTATATTTATTAGGGATTTTTGCAGCGTTGGTGTCGGGTTTATTGTTAAAATGGTGGATTAAAAGCGACGAGCCTTCTTTCCTTTTATTAGAATTGCCAGATTATAAACTTCCCGTTTGGAGAAATGTAGGGCTGACCGTTTGGGAAAAGGTAAAAACCTTTACCCTTGAAGCGGGAAAAATCATACTAATCATTTCTATGATTCTTTGGTTTTTAGCAAATAACGGGCCAAAGGCGGGTATTGAAGCTGCTAATAGGGAAGCTAAAAGGCAGGTTATTGAAATGAAACTTTCATCCATTGAGGCAGAAAACCTTTCAAAAGCTTATTTGCTGGAAGCTTCCTACGCCGGAATATTGGGAAAAACAATAGAACCCGCTATCCGTCCTCTGGGTTTCGATTGGAAAATTGGTATTGCACTCCTTACCTCCTTCGCTGCACGGGAAGTTTTTGTCGGTACCATGGCAACTATTTATAGTCTCGGACAAAGTGATGATGAATTGACATTGAGAGAGCGTTTGGCCGTTGAAAAAAATCCGGAAACTGGAAAACCCAGATATGATTTGGCAACGGGCATTTCTTTATTGCTATTTTATGTTTTTGCCATGCAATGTATGAGCACATTAGCTGTAGTCAAAAGAGAAACCAAATCGTGGAAATGGCCAATGATACAATTTTTGGGTATGACTTTCATTGCTTATATTAGTAGCTTTGTGGCCTACCAAATCCTTCATTGATATGCATTATTCAAAAGAAAGAGCCCAGGAATCACGCGCCGCAGTGGAACGGCTATATATTGCCATGAGACACCTGTTTATCAGGGGAAGTTATAAACCTTTAGGTATGTCGGGCGAAGCTATGATCGAAGCGCTCATGGTACTCAGACCTGAAATTTATGGTACGCTGTTTCATCCCGAAAGAATCGAG
>BJGN01000337.1 GCA_014190515.1 Bacteroidota bacterium | reverse complement strand
CATGAGACACCTGTTTATCAGGGGAAGTTATAAACCTTTAGGTATGTCGGGCGAAGCTATGATCGAAGCGCTCATGGTACTCAGACCTGAAATTTATGGTACGCTGTTTCATCCCGAAAGAATCGAGTTAGATGGTTTATTATACGTTTTTCAACGTCTTCCCAAAGGGATAGAATCTTGTCGTTTGATTCGCATGGTAAGTCGCGAAGGGTATTCTGAGGCAGGTTTCCCCTCTCTTATTGCACCAAAGCGTAAAAGAAACGCCTATAGAATAGATGAGGAGCAGATGTTTATTGAAATGACCAGGGGACGAAGTGATATTTATGATATCATGACGCACCTTACTTTTCTTTATATTGAATCGGAAAAAATTAGAAAAAATAGTATAGATTTTAAAGGGGAGAAATCGAAGGAATGGTTGTTTTTAGAAAAATGGGTGCTGGAGAAAAAGGATGAGAATAATGCCGATCTTCCCGTTGCTTACACTCACCTCAGTACCATTCTTAGAAGGACCTACCAGGAGACAGTATCTGCCTGTCAGAAATTTGAATCTGATCCTCATTTGAATTCATTATTTGAAATTGTCTATTGGATGGGGGCGCTGTCCATGAATGAATCTACGCTGAAAATAGATCGGGAGATAAGTTTTTCAGTAGCATTAAGGGAACATCTGGGACATCACCTTCATGGGGAATCCTGGGCACAAAATATCAAGCAATTCTTAAAGAAAAATAATTTATTTGACCGTCCGATTCATCTGATTAGTGCCAATATGCATAGTGTTATGAATAGCCTCTATGCCGAAAAGGCTCTGGAAGGTACTTTTGTTGAGGATACTTCCATGGAGGAAATAGCTAAAATATTGAGCATGGAAGAAAATGGTCATTTGCGTAAAACGGTACAAGATTATGCCGAGGAAAATGGCCTGCATCCAATTGAGGATATCTCGGGTACAAATATTCCAGTTCAGATTATAGATTTACAAAAAATCAGATCTAATCCATTAATTGATAAAGAAAAACCTCTCCTTTTGGTCATGGATTATGCTTTTGGTGAGCAAGCCTATGAAACTTTCGATGAGCTTTTCAGGCCATGGGGAGAAGATGTTACCCATAGAAATTTATCGTTTGCCTCTGTCTCGGTGATTGGGAAAGCGGGGATTCTGAAAGGGGAAAAAGGGGATATTATGATTCCCACCGCGCACGTTTTTGAAGGTACCGCCGATAACTATCCGGTGGACAATGACCTTTCTCCAGCCGATTTTGAAGGGAATGATCTGGGGGTTTATTACGGTTCTATGGTTACCGTCCTAGGAACTTCATTGCAAAATAAGGATATTTTAAGCTACTTCCTGCATTCCTCCTGGCACGCTATCGGTTTGGAAATGGAAGGGGCTCATTATCAAAAGGCCATACAGTCTGCATCAAAAATTAGAAATAATATACCACAGGATATTCCCATTCGATATGTTTATTACGCTTCTGATAATCCGCTGGAAACGGGAAGTACCCTCGCGTCAGGCAGTTTAGGTCTTGAAGGAGTGAAACCCACCTATTTGTGTACAAAAATTGTCCTGCAAAAGATATTTGATTCGCTGGAAAAATAAGGCCAGGTTCTAAGAATCCTAGAATAGACCATCGAAACAAAGACTTTTTCGATACGAAATTGGATCAACTTGGCCAATGTATTCAAATCAAATGGAGGGACCTTCAAAACTAACAGTAACAGCCGTGGTGATTTCACGTCTTATACCCATTCAATTTTTAT
>BJGN01000336.1 GCA_014190515.1 Bacteroidota bacterium | reverse complement strand
CTCCTGAATGAAGTAAAATGGTTTCCAGCATAACATCCCAGCGATAAAAAAAAGGGTTGCTTGTACCCATTTTCGTATAAACGGGGATTGTCGATGTTAAAATCGAAGGTACCCGCGGTAGAGTGTCCAAGAAAAATGATCAATCCAATGCCCTTATTTACCCTATCAAAAAATTGTTGAGAATACGGGACAAAAATAGGTTCATCGTTTTCTTTAAAAAAAGAGGTCACGCTGGGTGACCAGGGCAGAGCGTCTAATAATTGAGTGTAATTAGCTAATACCTCTCTGATATACTTTTTCTCAGGTTCATAAGTTCCCCCGCCCAATTGAATCACGCTTTTAACCCAGGCAGGATTTACTTCATTTGATTCCCTGTTTGTTTCAAAAAGGATCACCTTTTTTAGATAAAGAGATACTTCTTCCGGGGAAATAGCTGGAATCCGACCAAAGGTTGTCCATGGCAAATCATTTTCAAAGGAACTGACTAACATGGCATCACTTCCCGGATAACCCCAGGTGGGAAGTAAAGAGGGAAGATCTTCTTCTGACAACAAGCCATTAGGAACTCGGACTTTGCGAATATCTCTGTACTCTCTACCTTTTCCAAGTAATAAAATACCTTTTAATAGATAATTTCTTTGAATTAACCTGTTTATAAACCCTCTGATAGCTAAAGGGTGATTTGGAATACCAAAAGCATATTGCATTTCGAGCTGTTTAATGTCTGAAATCCAAGGGGAAAAGTTTCCACCCTCCATACTTTTTCTATACTCAGCATAGTCTGCCAACGGATTATTCCCCAATTTATCTGCGGTGAGCAGAGCATTGGATATCAATAACAGGTCAATATCTATTGGGGGTAAATCATGAGGTGAAAAGGAGATTTTAGGAAGAGAGACCCAGAATACGCTTTTCTCGGCCTGAATGAAAAATTGATGTTTTGTCTCTTTCGGAGGAATGGACATAAAAAACAAGCCATTTTCATCAGTTTGGGTATAATACACCTCCTTGCCATTTAAGTTCCAAACAACCATCTGAGTTGATTTCTCATTGGATTGTATGCCCCTAGGCAAATAATTATCTCTGTTTAAAATCTCAAAGGTATGTGACAAATGGGTTTCAACGGCTGGATAAGCAAGTGTCACACATCCGATAGCAAATTTATCATATTCGCCATTGGTAGTTTTTACTATGACTGAATTATGCTCCCGAAGTATATCGGTATTCACATTAAATTCATAATTCTTAATTTTTGCGGAGGTAAATGTATCCGAACCTATAAAAGAATCATTAATGAAAAATTGTAACCTGTGGGGCTCATCGAAATCATTGGTTATCAAATGAATATTTAGGGTAGCACGAGCTCTATCCAGGACAGGTATCTTTTGATTATAGTTTTTAATGCCAGGCGATGAAATATTAGTAATAAGCGTATTGTACCAATCGGAAGCAAAGCCTTCGTTTTCAAACTGAGAAGTGGCCCAATCGACGCCTACCCATTTATTAAATACCTTCATCGGTCTGTCATTATAGACCACTTGCTCCTTTAGGAAAACGATGCCAGGCGTCCAATTTTTAATAAGGGGCACTTGTCCTATAATTACCAGAGGAGTTGTCGGATTTTCCTTTCGTTGCCAGCTTAAAAAATAATACGTTGTATCGGTAAATAAGCTATAAAGGGGATTTAGCCGGGGGAATATTTTATTAAATAGCAAATCATCTGATTTCCCTTCATCTCCTTCTCCATAAAACTCCAAATAGGAAATGGGTGAAACCGTA
>BJGN01000335.1 GCA_014190515.1 Bacteroidota bacterium | reverse complement strand
CCTGAATTTCAGGATGCCATTTTTTTTCCCATTCAAAACTGTAATACCCTTTATAATTGGCATTTTTTAGGGAATCCATGGCCTCCCTGAGTGGTGCAACCCCTTCGCCAATAAGGCAATATGCAGGTTTTCCATTCACCAGGCTGGCGTCTTTCAAATGCACATGTTTTATGTATTGATGTAAGGTAGCGAAGACCTCTTTTGGTGGCTCTTTAGTAACTACCCACATGTTAAAGAAGTCCCAGATGAGACCTACTTTTGGGTGATTTGCATCAGCCATTATCTTCAAAAGCATGTCCTTAAAGACCACTTTACCATGAGATTCCAACAAGATTGATACGTTACTTCCTTTTGCATAATCAGCCAATGTAACCAAACCAGAAATAATTAAATCGAGGGTCTTTTCTACCGATTGATCTGGTGGAAGGTCATCGGGAAAGACTCTTATAAAGGGGCAATCCAGCTGCTGTGCCAAATCGATATACCTTTTAGCTTCATCCAGATTTGACTTCCTTTTATCTTCATTGGCAAAATGCAAATTGGCTGAAGAACCCAGATTGATAACTTTAAGGTCATTATCCTTCAATAATCTTAAGGTTGACGGTAAATTAGATGTATTAAAATCAGGACAATTAGGCAAAAACATTTCTCCTTTTAATCCTCTTATTTCAAATCCTTTATAGTCATTTTCAACGGCACTTCTCACCACCTGACTTAAGGTCCAGTCCGGACAACCTAAAGTGGAAAAAGCCAGTTTGGGTGATTTCTTATTTTTTGTTACCAATGAATTAAAAGCTGTCAGGGCAACCAGACTGGCACTGGTTTCTAAAAAGCTTCTGCGTGACCATGTTTTCATTCATTCAAAATTAAAGACCTAAAGAAGTGGCATTAAAAATACAATAAGGATCGGGTGTCTGGCCATGTAATACGGCCAATACATTTTTAACCGTACTGAGACACATGTTTTTATAAGTAGTTGCCGTTAAACTACTTACATGGGCGGTTATAAAGGATTTAGGATGAGAAATCAAAGCATCGTCGGCGGTTGGAGGAGGCGAAAAGGGGACATCGGCACCATAACCAGCTAATTTACCTGTATCCAAAGCGCTCAAAAGAGCGTCCCTGTTAACTAATGCACCCCGGGCCGTATTGATTAAAATGGCTCCCTGCTTCAATTTATTAAAAACCTCCTCATCAACGATATCTTTAGTTTCCTCATTTAATGGAAGATGTAAAGAAATAATATCAGCAGAACGAAATAGCGTTTCCTTATCGACCAAAAAGTATGGCACTTCTTTGTTAGAAGGCGACCAATAAATGACCTTCATACCAAAAGAGGCAGCGATATTGGCCACTTTTAATCCAATATTCCCCAAGCCAAGTATTCCCAGTGTTTTTCCGTTAAGTTCATCACTTTTAAAGGAACTTCTGTAGGCCCATTGTCCATTTTTAACCGCGGACAAAGCTTCAAACAAGTTCCTCTGTATGGTTAACATGAGAGAAATAGTATGTTCAGCAACCGTTGAAGCATTTGAACCAGGCGCATTGATCACCTTTATTCTACGTTTTGACGCTTCAGCCACATCCACATTATCCAGGCCAACGCCACAACGAGCAGCTACTTTCATATTTGGGCAGGCGTCATATAAAGCCCTATTCACCTGACCTATCCCCCGTGTGATAACCGCATCTATTCTTTCAAGTATATCGGCGGCGGGCATACCTTCCCATGCCAGGTGCAATTGAATATCCTTCTCATTTTTCAGTAATTCAAAAGATTCATTTT
>BJGN01000334.1 GCA_014190515.1 Bacteroidota bacterium | reverse complement strand
ATTCCTTAAGTTTACGAACACCGTCACCCGAAGCACCCTGGTTTCCCATTTGAGTCACCACTTTGTACTTTTTTGCCGCTTCGGTAAGCATTCTTGCTTCATAAATATCATGCGTCAGGGGTTTCTGCACATAGACATGTTTGCCCATTTTCATAGCCATTAAAGCTTGAATAGCATGCATGTGATCAGGCGTTGAAACGGAAACAGCATCAATTCTGCTACCCTCCTTTTCCAACATAACTCTAAAATCCTTGTATTTAGGTGCCTTAGGATGTAATGCATAAGTTTTAGCTGCTTCGCGATCATCAACATCGCAAAGTGCCACCATATTTACCTTTCCTCCTTTGACAAATTCAGCGATATCACTGGCACCTTTTCCACCTGACCCGATGGCAGCAACGTTTAGTTTATCACTTGGCGCTACATAGCCTTTACCACCAAGAACATAGCGAGGCACAATCATGAATCCTGCGGCGGCCATTGTTCCTGTTTTGATAAAATCCCGACGCTTCAGCGAATGGTCCTTCTTTTTATTTTCAGTTGACATATCTTAGGTTATGAGGGTTAATAGGATTTTTATGCTTAATTTTCCTTTGTTCCTGTAAGAACTACCGCTCCACCACCAACAGATATTTTAATATTAGATACATTTCCAGCTGTTCTCATAAAACTTACTTCGGCATCGTAACCCTGAATATTTGCTGTAAACACATCAGCCTTACCTGAGGCTTTTAATGGTGCAGAATCACCTGTATCAGCGATAAGTGCCAATGAACCTTCTTTTACCCCAACGCTCACTTTTTGAACGTACTCGTTAGATTCCATTTTAAATGAGCCAGTATAAACCTCCAATGCTGCGGGTGCTGCCGCTGGCGCTGCCGCAGGTGTTGCTGTCATAGTTGCAGGTGGAGCTACTGCTTCCGTTTTTGAAACCGCTGCCTTTTTTGTGCAAGCTAAAGTGGTTAGTAAAACCAATACATAAACAAACTTTTGCATAACTTTCTTTTTTTGATTAAAATATTTTGCTAATTTAATTAAATAAAATAAATAATGAAAGGCATTTGAAGATGAAGCAATACATACATCTAAAATACAGCTGAACCAGCACGTTTATATTTTCCAAAACAAGCCTCTATTAGTACAATTATGAACTATAGCTCCCAATACAATAGTAACCATAAAGGCTCTAAACAGCAAAAACAGGGTAGATTGTCCAAAAATATCTGCTAATCCAGAAACATTAAATAATGGCATTAAAAGGAAACCAGCCATAAAATAAGCCATTAATGCATTTTTACCAATACTTTGTATGGGATGTAAGAAAAAAGATAGTTTACTTATTTCTATTTTCATGAAGGCATGCACCCAAATAAAGGCGATACCACTGCTTATGAAAAAGTAGCTTAAAGTTGATGGATCTTTTTTAATACCCCCTTGAAAAGGCTCCATAAAAAGGCCACAAAAAAGAATAAAAATACCTGCATAAAAGATTTTATTTTTATCAGTAGAAACCTTCTTTTTCCATTTTTGACGATAATAGAAAAAGGAAACGGCCAATAAACACGATAATAAGGTAAGTTCAAGACTCCTATTAAACAATCCAACTAATACAGACAAGGTAAGTGCTATAGAAAGTATTAAATGATCCCATTGAAAAGTAATCTTTTCTACAAGGGTTTCCTTTTTCAATAGCCAATCTCCAGCGAGTGTGCCAAGTAAGAAAATGATCAAATATTTTAATAAATAAGGACTTACCAAATGCCATGGATCTTGCCATCCCCAAATATTTTGCATATA
>BJGN01000333.1 GCA_014190515.1 Bacteroidota bacterium | reverse complement strand
GTAATTGCGAAATTATCGAAAAACGCTTCGTCCCCAACGGCCCTCTTTGCAAATATTACAAAGGAGTTTGTATAGATAGGTGGGATGGAAGTGATTTTTTTACAGCCGAAGGAAGTTATGAGACGTTGATTACTCAAAAAGCAGCCGATACACTGAGAAAGCACAAAATTTCTAACATGAGTCTTGAAAATTTAGCTGATGTTGAAATGGCAGTTGAAAATATCCTATAAGAAAATAAAAAAAGATGGTTAATACTTCAGCCACTCGCGCTGAGGATTGCTCAAAGACCATGAGATCATCCCACTATTTTCCTCGCCCAAAAGTAGCATAAAGCTAAATTAACGATCCCTGCATACGCGTCTGTCAGTCGCTCCCATCTCGTAGCTACTCTACGATATCCTCTTTTTATCCAGCTGATTGCTCGCTCAACTTTCCATCTTGATCTTTTTATCCAACCACTAATACTACTGCGGCTGCCTCTGTAAGGAATTAAAGGGTAGATCCCTTCTAAAAGCAAAGCACAGCGTACTTTTTTACTATCATAACCCTTATCCGCCTCAAGAAAGATAACTTCATTCTCAGCCAAGAGAAATTCTACTTTCCTGATTAACTTCCCAACCTGGTCTCTTTCATTTCCTTTAGCTGATGTAATTTCGACTCCTAAAGGCTGTCCTTTT
This sequence comes from Bacteroidota bacterium, assembly GCA_014190515.1. Taxonomy (GTDB): domain Bacteria; phylum Bacteroidota; class Bacteroidia; order Chitinophagales; family Saprospiraceae; genus BJGN01. The sequence continues at coordinate 1,122 of BJGN01000333.1, read as the reverse complement.
CCATCTGTTATTAGATGTATTGTACTGCCTTTTCTTTTATAGCCGTGTTCTACATCCTTGCCTCCCATCCTTCCAGGGGCAAAAGGTTCCGTCTACAAGCAGCCTTTCTGGATCAATCAGCTTTTTATAAGCTGCTACTTTCAGCAGCTTTTCTAAGATTTTTTGCCAAGTACCATCCCTCTGCCATTGCAACAACCATCGATGAGCCGAACTTTTACTTGCAAAAGGCTCGCCTCTTGGTAAATCTTTCCATCTAGCCCCAGTAATTGTAATCCATAAAATTGAATTAAGTACGCATCTAAAGTCTGCATGTGGCATTCCAGCGGTTCGTTTTTCTTTCCAAGGAAGTGCTGTTTTCATCACTTCCCAGACACTATCTTGCATGCCGTTAAACATAAATCCCTCCCAAGTTTGAGCTGGTCATTATGCCTTAACAATTTATTTTTTTAATAGTGGGATGATCTCATAGACCATCAATAATAGTATCTAAAATTGGAATATTAAAATTGCATTTTTGAATTTTTTACAGGCAGACTAGGTTCCTTGAATCTTGTGTAAAAAACCCATGAAATAGCAAAAGATAAAAACGAAAAGGCTACGAGGACAAATAAAGGCATTTCAAAATGGTTATAAATCATAACAGCTATCAGCCCTATTAAAAATGCAATAGAGTCTGAAGATTCAACTAATCCTAAAATTTTACCTTGTTCATGATGAGGATTTTCTTTAGATAGAATTGTTAAAAGGACAGGCGATAGAAAAGAGTTTCCTAGAGCATGAAGATAATAACAGATTCCTAATAAAACACCTGATTCTATTATGAATGGTGAGATTAGAAAGTATGGAATAAGAGAGAAAAAAGATATAAAATATCCCCATTTGACAATAGAACTATCTCTAATAACTTTTACAAAAGGTGTTTTTAATATAGCCACACCTGTTAAATAACCAATCATCATAGCCATTGCGATATTGTTATTAACTTCAGTATCACGACGTAAATCTATTTGTGAAATTAAAATGCTATACATCGATATAGACCATAATAAATATGCAAAAAGAGCCTGCAAATTCAATTTGTTCTTGAGATGAAAAACAATTTTTGTTTTTTCTTTTATTAGT
>BJGN01000332.1 GCA_014190515.1 Bacteroidota bacterium | reverse complement strand
CCTTCAGGGAAAATAATATAAGCAGTATAAGTTGATGTTCCCACCTGTCGCATAATAATGGATGCCCCTTGCCCCCCTTTTCCAGCTTTAGGATTATAAAAGTCAAAAGCTAAAAATTTGGATTTTGCATAAACACCGTTTTCCATTTTATACTCCCCGGTAAAACCCCAATTTCCCTCTTTCATGTTCAATTTCACAAATCCTCTTTTCTGTAAACCACCCAGTACGGCTGCAAATGCTGGTACTTTTTGATAAGTTGAGAATTGCTGATTAAGTTCAGTTGGCGTCATGAATTTGAGGTCTTTGATATTATCTGGTGGCTCCTCTGACCAGATTTGTGTTCCCTGACTAAAAAGTTGACAAGAAAACAACAGAAAAATAAGGAATAAACCCTTTGAAAAATTTAACTTCATCATTCGAAATTTATTAGTTATCCATCAAATCATTTCCTTAGACTTATTATTCCAGTGTGTAAAATATTTTACCTTTACTTTCTGTCAGAATCATTTTAGTCAACCTGCAAAAATCAATTTTTTTAAAAACCAAAGGATTGTCATCATCCTCAGAGAAGGTAATCATAATATCCTGCTTACAGGTGGTACTTCCAAGTATAGGTATGGTTACCGTAACAACCGTTCCAGCTGCAAAGGTTTCCTCTGGTAAAATATCCTCCCCCCAGGAACTTTCTTTTGAACCATTTACAAAAACACCATACATATCTGTTTTCGTATTATTTTCTATTTCAAAAGTTAGTTCCTCTAAGACATCCAGCGTGTAATAAATTGTTTTACCCTTTTGAGTTAAAATCATTTTATCTAAGGTACAAAAATCAATATTTTCAAAAATCAATGGGTTATCATCATTTTCCGAAAAGGTAATTTTGATATCCTGTTCACAAATAGTTTGTTTGCTAATAGGAATAGTAACCGTCAAGGTAGTTCCAGCTTCAAAAATGTCATCTGGTAAAATATCTTCACCCCAGGAATCATTATCGATTCCCGTAACATAAATGCCATACAGATCGGTAGAAGTTTTATTTTCAATATAAAAAGTCAGATAATCATTTTGAGAAAAAGCTGAAATTGAAAATAAAAGGGACAAAAAAAGAACATTAAATTTCATGGATGTTGATTTAGATTTTAAGAAAATCAAATTTAAATATAATTTATTGTCAATCAATAAATAATTTTACAGAAAACCGATATTTATTATTTGACAAACTAAGCAAATACAAACCCTTCGGTAAACCCTTTTTAAAACCTTCCCCAATTCCATTTTCAACAGGAAATTGAAGTAATAATCTACCTGTTAAATCTGAAAGAGTCGCGATAAATTTCTCCCCTTCCAAATTTGAAAATACTACCTTAAATCGGCCTTCTCCCAGATAGGTGATTTGGGGTTTTTGCTCCTTGATTTCATTTACGGGCGTAGCAGTGCCTGTTATCAATTGTTTAGATAATTCATTCAAATAACATTCAAGATTGGTATAACCCGAAACACCCGTTATTTGATTAGAAAGTTGTGTCCCATTATGGTCTGGTTTATTGGCATCGAGACCATATTTTATTTCCCAGGCATCGGGCATCCCATCAACATCTGTATCTTTTGGTGAAGCAGGTTGTGTTAAAAAATCCAGTGTGTATGCATCCTTATAATAGTCTACCCCATCAACGGGTTTTGTATCAATTATATTATTTCTCAAAGCATTTAGCAATCTTTTATTCATAGGATCACGGCGCCCCGAGCTAATTCCGTTAAAAGCACCAACCTGTTCAATCATATAATTTCTCAGTTGATTTGCAGGTGTGTAGGTAATG
>BJGN01000331.1 GCA_014190515.1 Bacteroidota bacterium | reverse complement strand
GGGCCATTGGTGGCACCTTATATCTGAGCGGAGCGATCCTTATGGCATGGAATTTATTCAAAACCATGAAAGTAGGTACATTTCTTGGCGATGAAAAACAGAAAATAAGGATTCTTTAAACCTAAAAGTGTATCAACATTTTATAACGTTGAAACACTTAGTATTTTTAAATCGAAAGTAAATAAAATGGGTGTAAATAAAAAATTGATTAGAAATAGAATGCAATTATTTTATTTGAAAAACTGTGATCCCGCTGGGATTCGAACCCAGGACCCTATCATTAAAAGTGATATGCTCTACCGGCTGAGCTACAGGATCATTGCCCTAATTTCTTAAAGCGACGCAAAGATAGGGGAACATTTGATTAAAAAAAGAAATCGTTATTATTTTTTTTAAAAAAATGAGGGCTTCTCCCTTACACTTTGACAATCAACTTATTATTCTTCGTCTTCTAAAGGATCGGCATTTAATTCCCTGGCCAGCTCCTCCATCATAGCATATTCTATAGATTCGTCTACTGTAGGAAGAATGGTTAACACAGTATCGAGCCTTGATATTTCTATCAATTTCTTAACGGCCGGCTGGTCAATACCTGTTAAGATAAAAGAACCAAGTTCTTTCCATAACCTGTCGGCAGTAAGAATAGCAGAAAGGCCGGAAGAATCGACAAATTTAACGGGAGAAAGGTCGAGAATAAGATTTTTAACCCCTTTTTGAAAGATCAGAACTAATTCTGATTTTAGCGTAGGCGCGTTAGAAGAATTCAGATTCTCCTCTTCAATCCTAAAAACGGTGTATTGCTCTTTATTATCTACTGCGTATTTCATACTCTTACACTGGTTTCTGATGAATGATGATAATCCGGAAAAATAATCCGGGACACAAAATTAAGGAAATGCACGAAACATTCTTATATTTATCGCAACAAATACGCGTTAAACTTTGTATTATTTTTTTATTGTAGTAATATTAGGCTCAGAAACGGTAAACTATGAACAATAGAAAGTTTTCACCAAAGGTTAAACAAGTCATAGCTAACAGCCGCGAAGAAGCCATCAGGCTCGGACACGATTATATAGGTACCGAGCACTTGCTTTTAGGTGTGGTTGCTGACAAAGACAGTATTGCCATGAAGGTGTTAGAATCACTGGAAGTTAATTCAGTTGATTTGCGCAAAGCGTTGCAGGAGGCAGTTGAACGCTTACCTGTAGGAAATTCCAGTTTGAATATTGGGACGCTTCCTCTGAACAAGCAAGCCGAGAAAGTATTAAAAGTTACTTTCCTCGAAGCTAAAATGCTTAAGAACGAGGAAATATGCCCGGAACATCTGGTTTTATCTATTTTGAAACATAATGATAATCCCGCCTCCCGCATTTTGCGCGATTTTGAAATCGATTATGAGGTGTTTAAAGCAGAATTAGAATTCGTGAAACAAGATCAGGACTTCACTTCCATTGAACCTTTCGCCCAGGCGTCATCTTCCGACTCTGAAGATTCGTATGATGACGACGAACCCGGTAAAGGTTTTCAGCAACGCAAAACAAATACTAAATCAAGAACCCCTGTACTCGACAACTTTGGACGCGATGTGACTAAATTGGCCGAAGAAGGTAAACTAGATCCAATTATCGGTCGGGAAAGTGAGATTGAACGTGTTTCACAAATCCTTAGCCGCAGGAAAAAGAATAATCCTATTCTTATAGGTGAACCAGGGGTGGGAAAAACAGCCATCGTCGAGGGTCTTGCGCTACGTATCATGCAAAGAAAGGTCTCTCGCACTTTATTTAACAAGCGTATCGTTATGCTCGATCTTGCAGCCTTGGTT
>BJGN01000330.1 GCA_014190515.1 Bacteroidota bacterium | reverse complement strand
CTAAATCGCCTATAGATGCGTCCAAATCGGCTAACATAGCAGCCCAGGCAACATTTGGGTGTTTTTTGCCCTGTGTAAATTTTTCAAAACGAGCGATGGTTTCTTTCCTTGCCGTGGTATTGGCATGGGTTGCATAGTGTGATAACTGGATGAAGAAAGGATTTTTATTACGAACCTGCTCGCTAATAAAACGCTTGGTACGATTCGTCAGGGTATCGATTTGCTTGGGATTATCTTCAGTAAAAAAAGTGGTCCATTTTTCATCCCCGTTATTGGAGGAATTTCCTTGTGCATTTCCATTATCACCATCAGAAAAATCATATCCAAAGGCACCTGGAGGAACGCCAATACGCAAATCCCATTTGCCAAAGTGAGCTGTGACATATTCAGGATTTATTTTTTTCAACACCTGAGGAATAGTTAAATAGGTATTTTTTCCAGGTTCATATCTGCTTTTAAATGTGTCGTCATCCTGTCTCATTGGGGTATGGCCAAAAAGGATACTTCTTCTGGTAGGGGAACAAATGGAGGCAGGAGCATAACCCTGGGTAAAACGAACGCCTGATTTCATTAATTGATCTAAATTAGGCGTAAGGTGGAAATCACTTTTTGAATCGGAGATTTTCGGATCCATTTGTTCTGAAAGTGAGCTCCAGCCCAGATCATCGGCAAGAATGAAAATGATATTAGGAGGCACTGGATCTTTTGGAATCTGAGTAGTGCTATTTAGTAAAGAAAACAAGATGGAGAACCAAATGAAATATCTCATATTCCAGAAATTTTAGAATGGATATTGAAGATATCTATTTTCATTTATAAATGGGTAAAAATACTTAGCACAAAAAGTATTCAAAAATCAGGAAACCATTTGTTTTGAAGGGGTTGGTTATCATTGACCGTAAGTAAATCTAACCACGCAAACAAGATATAAAGGATATCCATTAATTTACGTTTTCTGTCCGTTTCAATTATCGATTTGTTTTTGTACATTAGAAAATGAAGTGGAAACGCAGCTTTCTGAGTATTTACACGATGGTTTCGTTTTTTGAAACCTATTCTTCCTACAAGTTTGTACAACTTATCCAAAGTATTTAATTAGTTTAGACAGAAATGGCACAATTATATGACAATGATTATCAAATAAATGGATTTGTCCAGCTTCAAACTGAACTATTAAAGGATACAAAGAACTTTTCCAAAATACTTAGTTTATCAACAGGACGAACTATGCAGAAATACTTTGATCGTGTAAATTTCTATATTTCTTATTTGAAACTAAATAGGGAATTTAACTAAAATATTAAAAAAACTTGGAATTGAGTCAGTGATTCCAGGTAAAAATGAGCCACTTGGGATTGAAATCCACTTTTATCATCAACCATATTTTTCATGAAGGGTTTCATTTTATCACTACCTGAAATAAATAAGCAAAAAGGAATAAAATGATTAATCCATCCACTCCGTTATAACCTTAACCTTTATAGTATCATGACCAAGAGGCAGTTAACCATGAATTGAATCTATTGGAAAAAGCGGTGAATACCTATTTAAATGCTGTCAGAACACTTTGCCCCAACGTGTCTCATACTGCATTGAATTACTTGAAAAGTGGACTAAGGGTTGTTGAGTTACAACCTAAGCATTTTTTTATCCATGCCAATGTAATACAACAAGAAATTGGGTTTGTTTTTCAGGGATTGATACGCGCTTTTTATATAGATAACCAAGGCAATGAGATTACAGTTAATTTTGTTCAAGAGAACAGGTATGCCACGCATTACACCGCATTCATTACCCGCACTCCGGGTAAATATTACTTCCAGTGCATTGAACCTACCAT
>BJGN01000329.1 GCA_014190515.1 Bacteroidota bacterium | reverse complement strand
GAGTGTAAATATCTATTTTTTCTTTTTCATTTACACCATCTAATGGTTCAAATTCACTATTGTTACTTAAAAATTCAGGCACAAGACTTTTCATCCACGACACCAGGGCAAACTCATCGTCATCACTATTTATTAATTGATTCAAATGATTAAATGCCAGCGACATGTCCTTAAAGGGTAATACCCTGACATTAGCGATCATAATCTTATGGTGATACGTTTCTCTATTCTCCTCCTTATTATGGAGGAGTTCTTCAAATAGTTTTTCACCCGGTCTAAGACCACTGTAATGGATGTGGATATCCTTATTGGGAATACGACCAGAGAGGGTAATCATCTTTTTAGCTAAATCGGCAATTTTAACGGGTTTACCCATATCAAAGACAAAAACCTCTCCTCCATTACCCATATTTCCAGCTTCCAATACCAATTGACAAGCCTCAGAAACCGTCATAAAGAAACGATTTATTTCAGGGTGGGTGACGGTCACCGGCCCACCGGCTTCAATTTGCGCCTTAAACCTGTTTATAACGGAACCATTTGAACCCAATACATTACCGAAACGAGTGGTAATGAAACGGGTAACACAAGATTCATCCATGGTAAGACTTTGGATATACATTTCTGCTAAACGTTTGGAAGCCCCCATCACATTGGTAGGATTCACCGCTTTGTCGGTAGAGACCATAACAAAGCGATCTGCTTTATATTTTACTGCAAGATCGGCCATCCGCCGGGTACCCAACACATTTACCTTGAGTGCTTCACTGGGAAACGCCTCCATAACTGGTACATGTTTATAGGCAGCCGCATGAAAAATAATTTCAGGGTGGTAAGAGTCAAATAGCCTTTTCATCCTCAAATCATCTGTCACAGAAGATAAAAACGGAACGATGATTGATTTATATTTTTCTGAACCTAGTTGAAGTAACAGATCGTTCATGGGTGTTTCTGCCTGGTCGCATATAATTAATTGAACCGGTTTAAACAACAACAGTTGACGCACCAGTTCGCTACCTATAGAGCCAGCTGCACCTGTAACCAGGATACGCTTCCCTTTATAAATATTTTCCGAGTCCTCATTCTCTATAAGGATAGGTTCCCTGCCTAAGAGTTCCTCAATGTTTAACCTTGGAAATTGTGCGATGGTCAGATTAGATTCAGAAATCATGGATGTTTGAGGGACTTTCTGAATACCAATATTATGTTCCAGACAAAATTCAAAGATATCGTCTTTACTTTCTTTATTATCATCGAGAGAAGCAACAATAAGTCGTTCAATTTTCATTTTAAAATGAAGGCTTTTGAACTGTTCAGGAGAGATGACAGGAATACCATCGAGTCTTTTATAATGATAATTTGGTCTTTCGTCCACAAAAGCGCGGATGATAAAGTTTTTATCGGCACTCCTATCAATAGCTGCCTTGACTGTAGCTCCGGGAATCCCTGCTCCGTAAATTACTACATTTGTAGCTGTGAGACCTTGCAGACTGATGTAACGATAGCCAAATTTAATGAACAAACGATAGGTAGCCAAGCCAATAGAAACCGAGAAAAAATAACTTAACCAAAATAGGGAGAATCGGGAATAAACATTAGAGAAAAAAATCTCATTAGCTATATATATAAGTATGGTACCTGAAAGGCTGATGAACAAAATTCTTGCCAATTCGTAAGATCCTGTAAATCGGACGATTCCACTATACAAACTTGTGGCGAAGAACAAAGCAACATTTACAATGACAACAGGAATGTAAGAATATAGGGTTTGGTTGTATGAAATAGGTTCCTGAAGGAGAGATAACCAATAATTTAGGCAAATAGACCAAGCGCCTACACAAACTAATAAATCAATCGAGAAAATGATCCATCTTGGGGAGGCG
>BJGN01000328.1 GCA_014190515.1 Bacteroidota bacterium | reverse complement strand
ATACAAAATATTATTCCATTTCACTTAATGAAATAATATAAAAAATTTAATGAAGTGATTCAAAAAATATAATTTGTAATGTAACAGTTGATGATTAATTAGAAAAAGGAAATTATTAATAGCTAATATAATAATTGTACTAGAGTTTTAGATTTAATTCACTAACATCAAATAAAATGCTGTGGAAAAATAGTTAAAATCCCACCATATAAAAAGTGACGTCAAGCATAAATTGACGCCACAATATATAGGTGTAAATAAAATAAAAAGCTACTTACTAGTAACTTTCGCTTAAATATCTCTTTTTTTAATAAAGCCTGAAGGAAAAAATAAAATTATTTTTTCCTTCATAGGAATTATTGAAAATGTATAAAGGAATTTTACATATGTAAATAATTAAAATAATAGGAGTTACATATATTTCAGCATCAAACCTACTAAATTAAATTATTTTACTATTCTTTAATACGTATGATTCTCCTTGTGATCTGTTGATTTCCAAATTTAAGTACGGCTATATAAAAACCACGTGTTGTACCCAATGTTGGTTCCCATAGGAATGGATGCACTCCCTTCTCATTATTCAATACCGTTTCCATTATTTTTTTGCCTGACAAATCTGTAATGGTTAAAGTAGCTTTTCCCCTCTGAGGTAGATAATAATGAATATTCGTATTTTCAGAGGAAGGATTGGGATAAATATCCATCCATAATTTATCCTCTGGCCATTTTGTATCAAAAATGCCTTTATTTAAAACCTGGGCCTCATCTTCCTGAGCATCACAATTAAATTGCACCTGTATAGGAATAGGCGTAGAAAAGGAAGTAAAACATCCTGAAATTGGCAGGGTATATTGAACCCTGTACTCTAAGGTACCCAATCGATTGGTAGGAGGAATATACGTTGCCAGTGTATCCTTAAGCAAATAAATGTAAGAGGTTCCAGGAATCCTATATTGCCATACAAACCGTGGATTGGGATGAAAAGGATTTGTACCAGTCACCCTAAGCTGTATGGGTTTATTTAAACAAACCAAGGTATCTGTTGTGCTTACCTGTATCCTTGGCTGTTCCGAAATGGTGGCTCGGAGCGTATTAGAAGTTAAGGTTCCACACCCAAATACAGGATCTGTCATTCTGGCTCTATAAAATAATCTCGATGGAAGTCCGGCACTTACTTTATATCGAACATTCTCAGATGCTGCCAACCTCTGCCATTGTGATGAATCAGTGCTACTTTCCCATGTTATTAAGGATAGATTACCACCACCCAGTTTTCTGGCATCCAGGAAGAGATTACCCCCTGTACATACCAGCGTATCTGTTTGAGTGATTGAAAAAGTGGGCATTCTCCTAACTAAAACGGAAAGGGTATCAGAATAAGTGGGTTGACAATTGAACCATTTTGATCTGACAGCTACTCTAAAGAAATAAACGCCGGCCGTATCAGGAATATGATTATAAAAAGTTCCAACGGCTCCGGAAATGGGACGCCAACTGGTAAAGCTATCCCTAACTTCCCACTGATAATTTATAGAATCTGTGAATGGCTGTGGCCTGAATGTGGTGTAAAGTACATTCGTAGAACCAACACATACTTCCTTATAGTTGGCATTTAAGATAGCCTTAGGCGCTAAAAGACCCTGCACTGCTATATTATTGGAATAAATAAAACCACAAGAGGTTCCGCCCTCTATAACCATCCTGATATAATACAGTTGTGGAGTACTCACCGTTAAATTTTCAATGGGTTTTGTTGCCTCCAATATAGTAAACCAATTCAGTTTGTTTACGCTATATTGCCAGAAATATCTTCTTCCTGGTTGTGTAGCCTGATTGGAAGTGACTCGAAAAAATTCTCCAACACATATCTCAATCGTTGGTGAGGATATAAATACACCGGGGA
>BJGN01000327.1 GCA_014190515.1 Bacteroidota bacterium | reverse complement strand
CCTGCTTCTTCAGAAATATCAGAAAAGGAACCATTCCCATTATTAACATAAAATTTGTCTGACTCGGGAGCCCCTTTTTCTTCGGGAAGTGGCGTATTTACTTTTTCCCTTTCATTGCCATGATTTAGAATATATAAATCGAGATCCCCATCAAGATCAGCGTCAAAAAAAACAGATTGGGTAGCATATCCAGTATCTGCAATCCCATATTCAGCTGCTTTTTCAATAAAAGAAGGGACTCCATTTTCCAATCCCTGATGAACAAATAGCAAGTTCTTTCGATTTTCTGCCTTTTGGCTACCAGAAACGGAAAGATATACATCGGGCAGTTGATCGCCATTTATATCTACTACAGTTGCTCCAGTAATCCATTGATTGGTAGATACACCAGCTAATAGCGTGACATCCTGAAATGTCAAACCACCCTTATTTAGGTACAACGCAGAGGTAGTTTCATTTCCCGTGAAAAAAACATCGGGTAAACCATCCATATTAAAGTCGGCAATAGCTACGCCCCCGCCGTTATAGTAATATAAGTAGGTAAGAATATTATTTGTATCTGATTCTGAAATTCCATTTTTAAAATGAACCCCTGATTGATTTTCTGATAATTGAACAAAAAGGGGTTCTATCTTTTTACTGCACGAAGCAGTAGAAAAGATATATGTATAAACCAGCATTTTGAACAAATTTGTGGTCATAATCTATTTATTCTTCAGACATGGAAGGGGGTGCATCAGAATATTTAGATCCCCAATCATACGCTGGATTAGGTCCCATATTAATTTTCAACGTACCCCCTTTAACCAATTCATCATGATAAAACCAAGGTTTATTAAGCACTTTTCCATTTAAGGAAGCAGATTGTATATATTTATTCTGGCTGCTATTATTTGATGTTTCAATGATAAATTTACCCCCTGGATAATAATTTGGGTCCAGATGGATTGTTACCTTATCAAAAATAGGACTTCCCAGTTCGTAAGTAGGATGTACATCGGCACCACCTCTCATCTCAAAAAGTCCCATAGCACTCATCACATACCAGGCGCCCATTTGCCCCTGGTCTTCATCGCCAGGCCAGGCATCATGTGGGGTTGTACCATAAAATACATCCATTATTTCCCTCGCCCATTTTTGCGTTAACCATGGTTTTCCGGAATAATTGAATAAGTAAGCAGCCTGCATATTTGGTTGATTCCCATGATTTATAGGCAGCACGCCCATGGCAAGCAAACTATTTTCACTCGTATATTCCGAATTAAATTTCCATTTTCGCGAAGTAATAAAACCCTCTTCTAATCTGGAATTAAAAGTATCTTTTCCCATCAACGAGATTAGACCTTTTAGATCGTGAGGAACAAACCAGGAATATTGCCATGCATTTCCTTCCACCCAACCTGAACCAAGAAAAGTGGTACAACAATTCGGATTAAAATCGGATTTGAATTTGCCATTCATCAATTTAAGATTCATGTAACCTACAGAAGGGTCCCAAATATTCTTATAGTTATTAGCACGATGTTTAAAATAATAATGGTCTTCCATTTTGCCCATTGTTTTTGCCATTTCACTAACACACCAATCATCAAAAGCATACTCCAGGGTATTAGAGGTAGGGCCAGATTCATAAGGAACATAGCCAAATTTCATATAATCTGATAACTCCCTATTTCCTGCAACGCCACCGCCAGGATGATATATTCCCTGAACTGTTTGAGTATGCTTAACCGCTTGCCAGGCCTTTTCTACATCATAATTTCGAATGCCCTTTTGAAAAGCACTTACAATCAGCGGAATTTCATGGGAAGCCACCATAATTCCTGAATATTCCAGGCCTACCGGACCATTTGAGAGCCAGCCTCCTTTATCGTACATTTCAAGTTCAGAACGAACCCATTGATTAGCTATATCAGGTGTAAC
>BJGN01000326.1 GCA_014190515.1 Bacteroidota bacterium | reverse complement strand
CTAATATTGAGCAAATTGTCGCGACCTTGTTGTCTTTAGGAAAATTAGGAGGATTTCATTTTAATGACAGCAAATATGGCGACGATGATCTCACGGTTGGCAGCATAAAACCTTACCAGTTATATCTGATTTTTTTAGAATTAGTGAGTGGACTTGCTGATCCAACGGTGGTAAATCCCCCCATTTCATACATGATCGATGCGAGCCATAATGTAAAAGATCCATTAGAAGATCTAATGCAAAGTGTAGAGGCCATTCTCCTTTGCTATACACAGGCATTATTGGTAGATTTTAATAAACTGAATGAGCTGAGAGATAAAAACGAAGTGGTTTTAGCTCAGGAACTGATTCAAGATGCCTATAGAACAGATGTGAGGCCCTTACTTAGAGAGGCCAGATTACGAAAAAAAGCGGCATTTTCGCCTATTCAATGCTACAGAGATAATGAAATAAGGAGTCAGCTCATCAGAGAAAGAGGAATTACCAATAAAGCAAAAGGATTGTAAATGATGTCCATCCTCATTTTTGATGTGGGTAAAACAAATAAAAAAGCCATTTTATATGATTATTCATACAAAGAAATATGGCAAACGTCCACTGTTTTACCTGAAGGAAACGATGAAGATGGCTTTCCTTGCGACGACATTCATGCCATATTAGCATGGATGAAAAACGTTTTGTCAAATCTTATTAGCGATGGAACTTATCAGATAACCCATCTGAATTTTTCTGCTTACGGAGCGAGTTATGTTCATATCGATGAGGCTGGGAATATTTTGACTCCTCTTTATAATTATACAAAACCTATACCATCGGATATCAGAGCATCATTTTATGAAAAATACGGTGATGAAAAGAAATTGGCCTTAGAAACCGCTTCACCAAGTCTCGATTTTTTAAATTCCGGCTTACAATTATATTATATAAAATATAAATATCCATCTGTTTTTGAACGTATTAAATGGAGCTTGCATTTACCTCAATTTTTAAGTTATTATTTCACAAAATGGCCGGTTTCAGAATTAACCAGTATTGGTTGCCACACGGCCTTATGGAATTTTTCAAAAAATGAATATCATTCCTGGGTTTATGAAGAAGGGATGACCGAAAAATTTCCTCCCTTAACACCTACGGCTGCCTGTTCAGAAACAACCATTTCAGGAAAATTAATAAATATTGGCGTAGGTATTCATGATAGCTCTGCTGCCCTGTACCCTTTTTCTTTATTAACGGATGAACCCTATTTACTTTTATCGACGGGAACCTGGAGTATTGTATTCAACCCCTATTCAACGCAACCTTTAACGGCGGAAGAGTTAGAAAACGACTGTTTACTTTTCCTTCAACCCAATGGAAATCCTGTAAAAGCGGCCAGACTTTTTTTAGGCTATTCCTATCAGCAAAAATTGGAAGAAATAGGTAAATATTTTAAACATGATTTGAAAAATTTGTCAAAAGAACCCTTTGATAATCCTCTTTTGGATACCATTTCAACATCCACACAAAGGTATTTTTCATTTCCTTTGCTAAATATGGAGGAAATGCCAGCATCAGCAACCGATTTATCCCTATTTACAACTTTTGAATCTGCCTATTATCAAATGATTTGGGAATTAAGTACTTATCAGATTAAAGCAATAAAAATAGCCACCGAGGGAAAAGTATTTCAACGAATGTACATAGATGGAGGATTTTCAAAAAACAATATATTCATTCAAAGTTTAAAAATACAACTTCCTGCCACAGAAATAATTGTATCTGAATTTTCATCAGGGGCTTCATTAGGTGCAGCTATGCAAGTAAAGGGACATTAAAATTATCTACATTTTACATTGAAAAAGAAAAATGTAATGATTTTAGTCTAAAAATCAGAATAATTATATACTTTTAGCTAACAACTTAAAATTTAAACATTGAAAGTAGG
>BJGN01000325.1 GCA_014190515.1 Bacteroidota bacterium | reverse complement strand
AAATCCTGATCAGTTAGATCCTGATAGATACCATTGGCAACAAAAATATCTTTGCGCCCGTCATTTTGAAAATCAAAAATAAGGGCACCCCAGCTCCAATCGGTAGCGGCGACATCGGTTAAACGGCCAATTTCACTGAAAGTATTGTCTCCATTGTTCAATTGAAGCATATTTCTGGTAAATTGATGCCAATAGCCATTTTGAATATTTAATTGATATCTATCCCAATTATCATAAGTGGTAACTGTTTTTAATCGGGCATCATCGCGAGGTAACATATCCGTCACAAAAATATCGGGAAAAGCGTCATTATTGATATCAGCCATGTCAGCGCCCATAGAAGCAGCACTGATAGAGCGCATGTTGCTTTCTAATTGCTCTGTGAAAGTTCCGTTACCGTTATTGTGGTATAAATAGTCACGCTCGAAAAAATCATTGGAAACGTAAATATCTAACCAGCCATCTTTATCAATATCACCGACAGTTACGCCTAATCCAAAGCCAATGACACTGCCATAAATACCTGCTTCTTCACTCACATCGGTGAAATGATTCTGGTCATTTCTAAAAAGTTTATCCCCACCTACCGGGTCGCGATTTGGCCTCTCATTTTTGCGTAAATTGAAACTTCCAATGGCTTGATATGAGTTATTGAGCAAATACATGTCAAGATCTCCATCTTTATCATAATCAAAAAAAGCAGCATGGGTTGAGAAACCTTTATCGGCTAAGCCATACTTTTCGGCTTCTTCAGAAAATTCAGGAATTCCGTCGGCATTATTGCCTTTATTAATGAATAATTCATTCTGTTTATTATCCCCCTTAATATCTCCTGAGTTACAAACATAAATATCGAGCAAACCATCCCCGTTGACATCGGCCAGGCTAACGCCGGTGGACCACGCTTTAGTTCCCGCTACTTTTGAAGTGGCAGTTATGTCTTCAAATTTAAAATTCCCTTTATTAAGGAATAATTTATTTGGAAGCATATTAGCCGTCATATAAATATCAATGAGTCCGTCATTATTGACGTCTCCAAGTCCTACACCACCGCCATTATAGAAATTTCTATAGGTATAGATGTTAAATGCAGCATCAAAACTGAGCTTATTTTCAAAGGATATACCACTTTCGTTCGCTTTTATCTCTTTGAAAAGGGGATTATGCTTGTTTTTTTCCGATGAACAACCCATAACTCCTAAAAGGAGTGGAAAAAATAATAAGGCCTGAAGGGAATAATTTTTCATAATAAAATACTTCGTTGAAAAAGATTATTTTTTTTCTTCTTCCAAATCTTCCTTTGCTTTCTTTTCTACCGCCTCCACTTTTCTCATATCTGTGAAAACAGCTTGCACATACTGGTCATCCCTGATAAATAAGTTTATTCTCCTGTATTTATCCATTTTAGCGTAAATCTTTCCCTGGCTTGGATGGTTTATCAATTGAAAGTCGTCCCCATACCATTTTTTAAATACAACGAGCAAGTCTTCCAGTAATTTATCGGACCAATACTGCTTATTCCAGGGAGCCCATTTATCATAAGTAAAGGTAACGGGCATTTCATAAATTTTATCCTCGTGGAAGGAAGGGTAGAAACGCATAAAAACGGGTTCTTTCAATTCATTTTCTAAACGATATTGCACACTGGTATTCCCTGTGCCGTGCGTAAATATTTTTTGTTTATTCATTTCCCAGCAATAATCATAAAATTCTTTTCTGGACATACCGAAGAAAACATCTAAGAAAAGATAGTCTGGGTTATTAATGCCATCTTTCTCTTTTGAGGGTTCTTTTGAACAATTTGTTGAGAAGACAGAAAGAAAAATAAGATAAAATAAAAGATACTTTTTCATGTGTTAATAACTTAAAAATGCTGGAAAATCATTGTTTTTACCTACGATAACGTGTAGTTTGTCTTTAATACGAATAGAGGTTAGAGAAC
>BJGN01000324.1 GCA_014190515.1 Bacteroidota bacterium | reverse complement strand
ATCGGTGCTTCTGGATACATTGCGCCCAGACACATGAAAGCTATTAAGGATACAGGAAATGATTTGGTCGCAGCTATGGATCGTTTCGATTCTGTTGGGGTCATCGACAGTTATTTTCCTAATGCTCAGTTTTTTACGGAATTTGAAAGATTCGACAGGCATGTTGAAAAATTGAAGCGAAATGAGCAAAATTTAGATTATGTAAGTGTTTGTTCACCTAATTATCTTCACGATTCGCATATTCGATTTGGTTTAAGAATTGGTGCCGATGTCATTTGCGAGAAGCCCATCGTTCTCAATCCATGGAATATTGACGCTCTTCAGGAGATCGAAAAAGAGACAAATAAAAAGGTAAATACCATCCTTCAATTGCGGTTACATCCGAGTGTCATTGCACTGAGAGACCGCATTCAACATAGTCCGAAAGATAAAAAATGGGAGGTTGACCTTTCCTATATTACGTCCCGTGGAAATTGGTATTTCACCAGCTGGAAAGGTGATGTCTCAAAGTCGGGCGGTATTGCTACGAATATTGGCGTTCATTTCTTCGATATGTTAAGCTGGATTTTTGGCGCTGTACAGGAAAATATAGTACATGTCCATACCCCAAATACCGCCGCAGGATATCTTGAATTTGAAAATGCCAGGGTGCGCTGGTTCTTAAGTATTGATTATAATACCATTCCGGACGATTTTAAAGCGAAAGGAATGCGTACGTTCAGGGCAATAAATATAGGTGGAGAGTTGTTTGAATTTAGTGAAGGATTTACCGATTTGCACAATATTAGTTACAAGGAAGTGCTCGCAGGTAATGGATTTAGCCTGGAAGATACCCGTACCTCTATCGATACCGTGTATGCCATTCGAAATGCTGTTCCCATTGGCTTGAAAGGTGATTTTCATCCTGTACTCCTAAATTTGAAATAATCCAAAGCGGGTTACCTCGATTATATTAATTCAGATGGGCCCCTTGCCTAACGGTATGCGTAAATGACGTATATTTGTGAAAATGAGGAATACATGAAAGGGTTGATTCCCATAGGATTCTCAGATTTCAGAGAAATTATTGAGAGAGGTTTCAGATATATCGATAAAACGCGGTATGTCCACACCTTATGTACGACGGGTAAATATTATTTTTTATCCCGCCCTAGACGTTTTGGGAAGTCGCTTCATATCTCCTTAATTAAGGAATTATACTCGGGTAGCAAATCACTTTTTGAGGGTCTTTGGATTTATGATCATTGGGATTGGGAAAAAATTCATCCCGTGATTCATTTGTCACTGAAAAGCCTTAATTATAAAAAATTAGGTTTGGATCAGGCATTGGTTCAAAAATTAATGGAAATAGCAGGTGATAGAGATTTGGTTTTATCAGGAAAATATGCCAAAGATGTTTTTTATGATTTAATTAAAAAATTATCGACTGAAAATAAGATAGTTGTTTTAATAGACGAATACGATGCACCTATCCTTGATTTTTTAGGAGAGGATCTTGCTAAATCCATAGAAAATAGAAATATCCTTAAAGAATTTTACAGTATTTTAAAGGAAACAGACGCTCATTTGGAATTTGTAATGCTTACCGGGGTGAGCAGATTTTCTAAAGTAGGCATATTTTCTGGCTTGAATAATCTGTGGGACATCAGCGCTGAAAAGTCGTTTTCGTCGATGCTTGGCTATACACAATCGGAATTGGAGGATAATTTTGAGCGTGAAATAGAGGAATGCCGAGAAGAATTAAAAAAGACGAGACCATCTCTTTTGGAAGATTTGAAAAAATGGTACAATGGTTATCGTTTTCATGAGGCAGCAGAAACTGTTTATAATCCGGTATCTGTAAACCTATTTTTCAAATCAAAAGAATTCAATAATTATTGGTTTGAAACTGGTACCCCCACTTTTTTAATTCAATTATTGAAGGAAAAGGGCCTGTACAATCT
>BJGN01000323.1 GCA_014190515.1 Bacteroidota bacterium | reverse complement strand
AGAGTTATTTTATAAGAAGGATGGAAGCCTTTCTAAAAACTAAAGGTAAAAAACTCATTGGCTGGGACGAAATTCTGGAGGGTGGTCTCGCGCCTGACGCTACGGTTATGTCCTGGCGAGGCATAAAAGGAGGTATTGAAGCCGCCCATTTGGGTCATGACGTTATTATGAGTCCAAATACCTTTTGCTATTTTGACTATTATCAGTCTGATGCACCTGGAGAACCCTTAGCCATTGGAGGTAAACTAACGGTAGAAAAAGTATATTCTTTTGATCCCATTCCCGATGAATTACCTGCAGAAACTCATAAACATATACTAGGAGGGCAAGGAAATATCTGGACCGAATATATTTCAACATTGCCAAAACTCAGATATATGGCCTACACCCGTATGCTTGCCCTTTCTGAGGTACTTTGGACGCCAGTTGCAAAAAAAGAATTTTTACCTTTTGCGATAAGACTTAACCGACATATTGACTATTGGAAAACTAAAAATATTGAGTTCGCCAATCATTTATTTGAAATCAAGCCAACCTTAACGACCAGACAAGAAGGCTTAGAGGTGACATTGACTCCATTAGTTCCCTGGGGAGAAATTAGATATACTCTCGATGGAACAGAGCCAAAAAGCACCTCCGCTGTATATACCAATCCTTTAGTATTAACTAAAAAGACAGTTGTAAAAACACAGTCGTTTGTCCAGAACCAGGCTAAGGGACATCCTATTTCAATAGATTTCTTACCTCATAAAGGATTACAAGCCAAAATTTTATCTAAAACTACTCCTTCAAAAACATACAAGGGAGCGGGAGAAAGAGGATTAATCAATGGGATTTCTGGTAGTAAAACTCAGTTTAACGATGGGGAATGGCAGGGCGTTACGCCAGGTGAACCGTTCAGTATGAAGTTAAGCTGGACGGAAAAACAATCTATTAAAGGCATTCAATTCCATGCTTTTAACGAACCTGAGTCATGGATTTACTTACCATCGGAAGCTACTATTTATACCTCACAGGACGGAAATACATTTTCCAAGGCCTGCGAAACCAAGATTACAGAAAATAAAGACACTAAGACTCTTGCGGTGGATATACCCTGCAAAATTACATCGCAGTTTATCGAAATTAAGATACCTGCCATGGGAACCATTCCTGTCAACAGACCAGGTGCGGGCAACCAGGCCTGGTTATTTTTAGATGAAATACGGGTCTATTAATTAACTGAAAAAAACATTTTCATGAATTTATCTATGTTGGACTGGGGCATCATTTTTGCCTTTTTTGCCGTCACCTTATTCATTGGGCTTTACGCCTCCCGGGGCGCTGGAAAGAGTTACTCAGAATTTTTTCTTTCAGGAAGAGACATGTCCTGGTGGCTTTTAGGGGTTTCAATGGTAGCGACCACTTTTTCTGCAGATACCCCCAATCTGGTTACAGATTTAGTAAGAACCCATGGCGTAGCGGGCAACTGGTCCTGGTGGGCTTTTCTGCTAACGGGCATGCTTACCGTATTTGTGTATGCAAGATTGTGGAGAAGGTCGGGCGTTTTGACAGACTTAGAATTTTACGAACTTCGATACAGTGGAAAACCTGCAGCCTTTCTTCGTGGATTCAGAGCCATTTATCTGGGTGTTTTCTTCAATGTAATGATTATGGCTACGGTTTCATTGGCAGCCATAAAAATTGGAGCCGTCATGCTCGATTTAAAACCCGTTGAAACCTTGCTAATCACGTCCATTATAACCGTAATTTACACTTCTATTGGTGGATTAAAAGGGGTAGTTTTAACTGATTTCTTCCAGTTTGTTCTTGCCATGATAGGTATGGTGGTCGCAGCGGTTTATATTGTTAATTTGCCAGAAGTTGGCGGTTTAAGTAAGATGTTAGCTCACCCAAATGTTGCAGGAAAACTAAACTTTTTACCTGACTTTTCTGATTCTAAACAATTAA
>BJGN01000322.1 GCA_014190515.1 Bacteroidota bacterium | reverse complement strand
GATACCCCAATTCGTAATTTACGGAGGTTTCCATTCTTGCCTGATTGCTCGTTGCTGTGACAGAAGGCATACCAGGAGGAGAAAATCCTTTATGAATACCACCAAGCAAATTCATATTTTCGTTCAACCAATAATGCAGGCCAATGCCGGGTAAAATAACGGTTAATTGGTTTTCTGCCGACCTAAGTACCGTTCCTAAACGGGCATTATCAGCCGTTCCGTAATTTTGAAAATCAAAGTTTATATTTTCATACCTTACGCCAGGGCTTACTTTCAGACGTTTGAAACTTATATCGTAATTTAGAAAAGTAGCCAAACTTTGAGCATTTCTAATTTGATTTTCCTGATTTCCTTTTATTCCAGCCGCAGATAAAATCATGGTTCCGTTGGTCATATTGTAAGCTGAACGCGTCGCAAACCTATCCGCCTGATCCAAGTGATAACGCATACCGAATTGTATTTTATGAGTCCAGTCATTTTTAACAAATAAATATTGAGCATTGGTTTGGATACCTTTTGAAAAAAAGGTTCTTTCTGCACTTTGATAGTCAATAGCGCCGTTAGCCTTTCCAGTCATGACCTGATAAGCATTGGCGAAAGAGGCTGGATTTTGTAAAATATTGTTTAGGGACTGTCCAGCGATGGAATTTACCCTTGCCCAGTCTCTATAAGTGAATGAATAGTAAGCTGTTGTATGAAACTTTAATCCTTCCACAGGTGAAATAGTATGCGTCAGAGAAAGATGATTATGATTCATATCTAATATATCTTTTTGCGTTGCAGCATACCTGGTTAGCCTGTTTTTTTGGAAATCTTCATAAGTTAATCCAAGATAAGTTTCATTGCCATCTTCTACGCTGGCCACCATTTTCAACATAACAGACTGAGCAATTTTTGCATCTTCATCGGTATGCCAACGAATTTTACCCATCACATCTCTTCGGTCGAAACCTGTATTTTCTCCATTCGGTAAAACTTTAAATCCGTTAGAAGCAATACGGTTAATTTCGAAAACATAATCAATATTTTTCCTGGAATCACCTACCCAAATCCTCTGCTGGTTCGTTCCAAAACTTCCCAATCCAACTTGGGCAAAGCCTTTGAAGGTATTAGGAATAACCGTAGAAAGAAGATTAATGGCCCCTCCAACGGTGTATGGACCATATTTAATTTGGCTGGTCCCTTTTAATACTTCAATCCCTTGCATCCGCGAAAAAGTAGGGAAATAATACGCGGCAGGGTCAGCATAAGGTGCTGGTGCAATAAGGATGCCGTCTTCCATGAGAGTAATTTTTGCACTTCTGTTGACGGGGGTACCTCGCAAACCTATATTAGGCCTTAAGCCAAATCCTTCCTCGTCTCTAACATTAACACCAGGAACAATACGAAGCACATTATTCACATTGGGCTGATTCAGCTTCTCTATTTTTAAAATGTTGATGTACTGACCAGAACCCGAAATATATTTTGCTCTGTCTCCAACAATGACCACAGGATCAAGCTCTTGATTTTTTATAGTGTCTTGGTTAGGCGCTTGACTAAATAAGTTTAGACTATAAAAGAGTGCTGGAAGTAAGAAAACTTTTTTCATGGCGTTTTTTTTAGAGAAAATCCTCTGATTATTTATTTAGACTTAATCTTAATAAACGCAAATATAGGTTGTTTTAAATTTATAAAGCAACAATAAGATGCATAAAAAATTAGGAAAATAGTGACTAGTAAAAAGTACCTAATGTTGGGTATTGACCCTTAATCATTAGATATGTCTGACATTTTGTCATAAAATCAATTATATTAAAATGTTTGGCATTTGACTTGATACACTGTTTTTTATTAAATCTTACATTTTATTTTTATGGGAAAATCAAATTTAAAACCAATCGGTGACAGAATTGTCATCAAACCCGCTCCGGCTGAAGAAAGAACGTCGGGGGGAATAATTATTCCTGATACG
>BJGN01000321.1 GCA_014190515.1 Bacteroidota bacterium | reverse complement strand
TTTTCCTTTGAAACAGTATATCTGCTAATCCATTTTAAGTCCTGGCCGGCGACTTTATTAAAATGGGTGTTTTCGAAATTAAAGATCTTATCTACTTTTCTATCCTCTACAAATTTAAAATCATTGAGGATAGCGGCATTATTTTCAAATTCAGTGATGGAAACATGAAGAGTATGTTGCCAATTTTCAGATGGATTAAAATTCCATAAAAGGGAAGAACCCATATTATTCCAATCTGCTATTTCCTTAAAATATTCCTTACGATAATAGTAAGATTTTCCAACTTCCGTTTTAATAGATTTGTTATAGGAATAGTCCATCTCGTCATAGCCATAAAAAAAGGCTACTTGTACTTTTTGCTTATCACTTATTTCCCAATTCCATTTACCCTGGAGGTCATGAAATTTAAAATTTGGATTATAGGCAGCAATTTCCTTGGTGACTGTTTCTTTTGGATCAAGAGGTTTTACAACCGGAGTAACAATTTGTTCCTGAAGAGCACCAAATAATTTCGAATCACCAAGATTTCCATAAGTGGTTCTTCCAGAAAATAAGATGCTTTGTTTAGGAGCGATCTGCCCTTGAAGGACCGCTTGAGAAGTCAATAAATTACTACTTATTTTCCCTGATAACTTAATATTTTCTGGAGGAGACAAGGTATTCATTTCTATGATCGAAGCTGTTTTTCCTCCGTAAGACACAGGTAAGGCATTTTTAAATAATTTCACCTCTTTGATGGCATCTGAATTTACCAGACTAAACATGCCTGAAAAATGGGTCACGTTATATAGTGTTATACCGTCGACAATGAGGAGATTTTCATCGCCATTGGAACCTCTTACCTTTAAGTCGGCGGATAAATCATCAGTTGATGAAATGCCGGGTAATTGCTGAAGGCTGCGGAGTATATCATTTCCAGCGGCAAAAGAGGGCATTTTACCCCAGAAGCTGGGATGTAAATGAGAATAAATGCCACTTGATGTATTTGTTAATCCAGGAATTTTTGCACTGATTTCTATGAGTGGTAACGCGCTTAATTTTGGAACTAATCTTAGGATAACATCCTCCTTATTTGAGGAAAATGTCAATATTTTAGATTCATACCCAAGATATCTGAAAGTAACGGGACTGTTTATACTCACATTCAGGTTGAACCTACCGTTTTCATCTGAGGAAAACCCCTCTCCATTTTCTCCAACAACATCGCCGAATGGCAGTATTTCACCGGTCCAGGCATCTATTAATTTACCTTTTATTTTAACGGCAGCAAGGTCAACGGAAGGTTCTACTTTTGATATTGTTCTTTTTCTAAGGAGGATTTGACCATCTAATGCCTGAAAATACTCTAAGGGAAGGGAGGCGCTTATTAATTGGAGGGCACTATGAATATTTTCAGAAGCCAAAATTCTTTTATTCAGGCTGAGCGTTTTTATTATTTCGGGGTCATATCCAAATCTTATATTGAACCTAACCTCAAGAAGAGGTAAAACCTTGGCAAGTAAAATTTCGGGATTATTGGATTGCGCTTTTACGAAAGAAGTTGCATTACCAAAAAGGAGGAATAAAAGCGTAAATACCCATGGGTTATGGGAATTAAATTTATTCAACCACTGATTTTTGTACAATATATTTCCCATCCTTTTTTTCAGCTTTCAAGTTTAGCGGCCATAATATATTAAAAAGGGCAGATTCTATGTTTTTATTGTCAAAAGAAGTGGTGATAACCCTTTTTTCCTCTGATTCAGGCAAATGAATGACCGCATCATATTGTCTTGATACTTCCGCAATAACCTCTTTCAATGAGGCATTTTGAAAATAGAACAAACCATTACGCCATTGTAAACCCTCATTAAGAGCAGTTGGTTGAGCATCCTGCAATATTTCACCTGGAAGTTTAGCCGTTTTTTCACCTTTGGTAAGATAAACGGCTTTAAATGGGTCACTAACCTTTACCTTTC
>BJGN01000320.1 GCA_014190515.1 Bacteroidota bacterium | reverse complement strand
ATACAACAAAAATACATTAAAGAAGGTGTTAAAAATAAAATAGAAGAGGGAATACCCGAAAATGAATTGGTTAAGTTAACTTTTTCAACATCGGAAATAGACAAAGTGTTACGTTGGGAACATGATAAAGAATTTGAATACAACGGCCAAATGTATGATGTTGTAGAAGTCACCGATGTTGGGGATTCATTACAATACCTTTGTTGGTGGGATAAAGCTGAAACGGCGACTAAGCAAAATATGCAAAACCTAATTTCGGAAGAAATAAATAAATCAAAGCCATCAAAACATAAGCCTGTTAACTTTTCAGATTACTATAAATCAATTTATGTTTTTCTTACACCTTGCAGTGAAAATGAAATAGTAGTTCCTATAGGAAGAACATCTTTTTCATTTGCAAAACACGAGGGTATTCTATCCACTGAACCACCTTTCCCTCCTCCGAAGATTTGTTTTTAAAAATACTTTAATTAACATTTTTAAGAACCAAATAATTTATCTCCATGAGAAGCATATTATCATGGTTTTTTGTATTTGGTATGCTCCAATTTGGACATACTCAAACAGGAATCATTTTAAATAAAGAGGGAAAAATACCCCTGGAATCTGTAATTTTAAGCAGTGAAAATCCAGTTATTCAAAAGATTACGAATAAAAATGGACAAGTAGATCTCGGTGACTTTTCCACTGCGGAAAAAATAGAAATCCGTTATATTGGATTCAAAACCATTATAGAAAGCTATCAATCTATAAAAGAAAAAGGATTCATCATTTATCTGGAAGAAGCAGGCATAACCTTAGATGAAATGGTGATTTCCGCCTCCCGATGGCAGGAATCATCAAAAGGCATTCCCTCAAAAATAAGGACCATGTCTAAAAGTGACATTCAATTATTACAACCTCAAACGGCTGCAGATTTATTGGGAATATCTGGTGAAGTTTCCATTCAAAAGAGTCAACAGGGGGGTGGAAGCCCTATGATTAGAGGATTTGCTACAAACAGATTGCTTTATGTTATTGATGGTGTCAGAATGAATACCGCCATTTTTCGGGCAGGAAACATTCAAAATGTAATATCTCTTGATCCCTTCACCATTGAAAATGCAGAAGTAATTTTTGGTCCAGGGTCTGTTATTTATGGTAGTGACGCTATTGGAGGGGTAATGAATTTCCAAACGACAGCCCCCAAGTTGGCCAATGATAAAAAATGGGTTACTAATACTGTGGTAAACTCGAGATATTCATCGGCTAATAGAGAGAAAACAATACACGGCACCCTTCAAATTGGAACAAAAAAGTTTGCATCCGTGACCAGTTATAGTTTTCACCATTTTGGAGATTTAAAAATGGGAAAATATGGACCAGATAGTTATCTGAGGCCATTCTATGTAAATCAGGTCGAAAATATGGATAAAATTATTCAAAATGCTAATCCACGAATACAAGTTCCTTCCGGCTATGATCAACAAAATATCATGCAAAAATTTTTGTATAAGCCTTCAGAAAAATGGGAAATACAATACGGATTTCATCATTCTGCTACCACTTCCTATCCACGTTATGACAGGCTGATAGAGGTTAATACTTCCGGAGTGCCCATTTCCGCTGTTTGGAATTATGGCCCTCAAATTTGGCAAATGAATCACTTTTCGGTTCAACATACTGGAAATAACCTTTTATATGACGCTTTAACATTTCGAATGGCCCATCAATATTTTGAAGAAAGCAGAATAGACAGAAATTTTTCGGGAAGCAACAGATATAGATTAAGGACGCAAGTTGAAAAGGTAAATGCCCTTTCTATAAATATCGATTTGAAAAAAACGTTAAAAAAAGGCATTCTTTATTATGGTTTGGAATCTGTTGGGAACAAAGTCAGTTCTCAGGCAACGGCTAAAAACATACAAACAGAAGCACCTATTTTAGTTGCCGATCGCTATCCGCAAGCACAATGGAACAGCTACGC
>BJGN01000319.1 GCA_014190515.1 Bacteroidota bacterium | reverse complement strand
TCTGCACTAAATTTCCCTTTATTATCTGAATTCCAAGTAGTGACTGGAAGGGAAACATTTAGCTGATCCTTTGTTTTCATCCTTGGTTTGATCTTATCATAAACCAAAAAATAAAGTGTATCCTGAAGGTTATTATAACAACCATCTAAGGCGGAAATAATAAGTCTGTGATAACCAACAGGAATATTATAAATCATATTACCTCCTTCTGGCAACGAAAAAACAGGATAATCACGGTCTATAAAATCGGGATGTTTTTTAAAATATGGCGTATTAAATTCCCAGGCGGTTTGAATTTTAAACTGAAGATTCAAATCATATCTGGAGGAGCAATCATCATTTATAGTCCAGTTAAAAACAGATCCCAATTGTTTATCATCAGCGCCATACGGTAAAATGAGTTCTCCTGAACAGCCATGAGCCAGAGAATCAAAGTAGAGACTAGGTAATGCCAGATATTCATCCAGGGTGGTTGGTTTAACATGTCCTAATATGGGCAAAGCTCCATCTAATGCGGAAGCCACTGGCGGAGAAGAATCCTTAAAAGTGATATAAAGCGTATCTTTTATAATACTTGCACTGCATTTATCTATAATATTTACCACTATTTCTGAAAGAGTACTTCCAGGACAACCTGAAAAGGTTTTAATACTAAAAGCCCATGAAAAATCAACCGTTAGATCAAATAAATTGACTTGTGTTGGAATTCCAGATGGAAGAAGGTAATTAGCTACATAATATTGCTTGGCAAATTCAATAATTTCAGCCTCGGAATATTTTCCGCATTGATTATATTGTAATGTGTCAGGCAACCCGCATGTTCCTGGTCCTGAATAATTACCAATAACCCCAAATGCCGTAAGATTAGACACTGGACCATAATCACTATAGGTGTTTGGCGAAATACGGAATGTACAATCATTATTCAGTGGTGGTTTCCTGAAAAAAATGATTTGTTGCATTCTATTTATATTGCCTCGTGAATCACTAAATGAAAAGGTTCTAAATAATGTAGTTTCATATTCTCCACATGGTTGAAAACTAACCCTATCGGTCACGAAAATTTGAATTTGTCCGCCACAGGAGTCCTCTTTCATGACGGGTATTCCAGTAAAATAAAGGTCATAAGGGTCGTACCAGGAATTAGGGTTGTTTTCAATCTGACTTAAATCATGTCTCCACATTACCAAGGTATCATAGTTTAACCAGGCTAATGAGTCTGACTGGCACATGGAAGGTGGAATTAAATCTTGTGTAATCAGACTTCCAGAACACAAAAGACTTCCAGTTGAGGAAAAAATTCCGTATTTCCAGCCATTATCTGGACTCAAGCCATCTACAATATCACCATTTGAAGGATTTACATCGTTTATTTCAATATATGTACCAGGTGGATAAACTTCTAAAGTTAATTCACTGAGGGT
The DNA here is from genome assembly GCA_014190515.1 of Bacteroidota bacterium. Taxonomy (GTDB): domain Bacteria; phylum Bacteroidota; class Bacteroidia; order Chitinophagales; family Saprospiraceae; genus BJGN01. The sequence continues at coordinate 543 of BJGN01000319.1, read as the reverse complement.
AACTTGCCTGCTACAAGCATTTGGCATTGGAACCATGATTTTTTCAAAGCAGGCATTAGCTATTAACACATTATTTGTGACTAGACAAAAAATGAGTGGAAAAAGATAGGAAATGGTGTTTTTTATTTTCATAAAATCACCAGATAGTAATGGTTTTATAACATAAAGGTAAAATTTTATAAGCAAAAACAAAGGAATTTATTTATTCTATTAATTATATAGGATATATAGAAATTATATTTATTTTTGTCATCTCATTTAACCCGAATCACATGCAAAGTTTTAGAACCGAATTTGAAAATCCAGTGGTCGAAAAGGATATTCTAGATCTGGAAAAGAAAATATATGCCTTTAAAAATGGATTAATTGGAGAGGAAAAATTCAGGAGCCTTCGCTTGGCAAGGGGCGTCTATGGCCAAAGACAACACGGCGTTCAAATGGTCAGAATTAAAATACCCTTAGGTCGTTTTACCGCTCGTCAATTGATTCGAATTGCCGATGTTTCTGATACCTATTCAACGGGTAATTTACACATTACGACCA
>BJGN01000318.1 GCA_014190515.1 Bacteroidota bacterium | reverse complement strand
AGAGAGATTTTTCGGACCTAAAAGCAAAGCAATTCGTCTACACCCTTTTTTTATCAAATAATCAGTAAATTTTTCGGCTCCTACTTAATCTTCAGCTAAAATTTGAGAAATGGGAAGTCCACTGGCAACGCGGTAAAATTGCACAATTGGTATGCGTTTACCGATATGAATCCGAATATGCTCATAAGAGGAAGTTTGAATGGAGTGGCAAATCAATAATCCATCGATTAAATGATTCATTAATCCTTGAATATTTGCAATTTCTGTTTCGTGATTTTCATTCGAATTACAGATAATTACTCGATATCCCGCTTTTGAAGCAACTTCTTGAATGCCGCCTAACATGGTAGAAAAAACCGTGGTTTCTAAACTGGGAATGATAACGCCCAGGGTGTGTGTGGACTTGTTTACTAAACTTTGGGCGAGAATATTAGGCTGATAATTCAAAGATTTAGCTAATTCTTTAATATATTCCCTGGTCTGAATATTTATGTCAGGACGATTTTTTAAAGCTCTGGAAACGGTAGTAATGGATACACCAGCTACAGATGCAATATCTTGCAGAGAAACTTGAGAAGCTGGCTTATCAGATAATATATGATTATCTTTTTGAACCTTTTTTATTATAAAATGATAAACACACTCTTTACAAAAGTATCGTTGTTTATTCCGTATAATTCCAGCTTTTAGAATACGTTCCACATTTTGGCATTTGGGGCACTTTACTCTGCTCATTAGGTTGTGAATTACTATCTTTTGTTAAAAAAAATACTCTTTTTCTATCTTGTTTTTAATGTAAAATAATAAAATTAAACTTAAAAACATGATTATTTACGTTGTTTCATCCATTTTTAAAATTAACTATCTATCGTTAACGTAAACGTTTACGTTAACGGTATAAATTCTTCTGTTCAAGGCTTTAAGAAAGTTTAATACGCTATTTAATCTTGATACATTTATAAAAACAAAACCAATGAATGTAGATATTTTCCTTTATTCCGGGAGGTATTGAGTCTTTTTTTGAACCATGTATTGAGTGTAAAATGAAAGGTCCATTTTTACAATTGGTGCAAAATAATTTTTATGTATGAAGAATTTCTTTTCAACTATTTTTATTTTAATGGTAAGTGTAAGTAATATTCTTGCAGCTTTGGACAATGGACAGGAGAAATTATATTTAAAACATACTTTCTCATCAAAGAAGGATTTTATAGATGAATCTGACTTGTCCAGTAATTTAAGAGCTCTTCCTAATATTACTATCAAAGGAACTGTTACAGATGATTTGGGAGAAAATCTTCCTGGGGTTAGTGTCACTTTAAAAGGTACAACGCAGGGAGCTTTTACTGATATTGACGGGTCTTATTCCATCGTAGTACCTGATTCAAAAGCTATTTTAGTTTTTAGCTTTATTGGATTTGTAACTCAGGAGATTGAAATTGGGAATCAAACCCAATTAAATATAAGACTAAAAATAGATGATATTGCGCTTGATGAAGTGGTGGTAGTTGGATATAGTATTCAGAAAAAAGTAAATCTTACGGGAGCGGTTTCAGTAATTAGCGGTACAGAATTAACTAAAAGACCCGTAATGAATACTTCAGTAGCACTACAGGGTTCTTTGCCAGGCGTTACTGTTTCTCAGTTTAACGGAGTGCCCGGTTCTGAAGCGCAAATAAGGATCAGGGGTATAGGTACATTAGGAGATAATAATCCTTTGATATTGATTGATGGAGTAGTAGCAAGATTTGGTGATGTTGACCCCAATAATATTGAATCCATTTCTGTGTTAAAAGATGCAGCCTCCGCTTCTATTTATGGCTCAAGAGCGGCAAGCGGTGTAATTCTTATTACCTCTAAAAGAGGTAAATCTGGAAAAATGAAAGTTGATTATGATGCTTTTTACGGAGGCCAGCGACCTGGTGATAAACCTGTTTATCTTGATGCCGTTGGATTTATGAAAATGT
>BJGN01000317.1 GCA_014190515.1 Bacteroidota bacterium | reverse complement strand
GTGCAAAATGATTTGTATCGGATAGATGGTGTTTTTGGGGACGGCAATTTATATTCTTCCGCAAACGATTTATTAAAATGGACGGAGGCCTGGAAAAGGGAATTCTTAAAAGCTAATAACAACCTGATGGAAGCGTTCCAACCTACTGTTTTAAATAATGGAAAATTATCAAATTATGGGTTTGGTTTTCAGATAGATACCCTAAATATACAATACTCCCATACTGGATCATGGGTTGGATTTTACAATTATATGGCGACCAATTTGAAATCAAAGGAAACCATCATTTTATTAACGAATAATTCAAATCCTTCCGCATCCAGAGCTATTCAACAATGGTTTAACCATAAAACGGTTGAATTTCAAAAAAGTACATTGATAACCAATGTTCGAATTATTGATGGTACAGGACTACCTGAAAGAAAGGGTTCTCTCAGGATTAAAGGGAATAAAATAGTGGAAATGGGTCTATTGAATCCGTACATCGGTGAAGAAGTTATAGACGGGCAAGATAATATTTTAGCACCTGGTTTTATTGATACTCATAGTCATCATGAGGGTAGATTAGAAGAAAATCTGGAAGCAATACCAGTTTTAAGTCAAGGTATAACTACCATTTGTATTGGACAAGATGGCTTTAGCCAACCCATGGATTCTCTGAAAAGCAGATATGCACAGCATAAACCTGCTATTAATTTGCTTAGTTACACTGGACATGCCAGCTTGAGAATCAAACAAATGGGATTAAGGGGATTATTTAGGACTGCCTCCGATAAAGAGGTAGAAGGTATGAAAATGGATCTTGAAAATGAACTAAAAAAAGGCTCCTTTGGTATTTCCACCGGTCTGGAATACGAGGAAGGCTTTTTCTCAAATAAAAATGAGGTTATTTCATTAGCTCAAATAGCGGCAAAATATAAAGCCCGATATATGAGCCATATAAGAAGCGAGGATATTCAAATTGAGAATGCGATAGATGAAATTATACACATTGGAGCCCAGGTTAATCTGCCAGTTCAAATTTCACATATAAAAATTGCACAGAAAAGTAAGTGGGGAAATGCCCCTCAGATTATCCAGCAACTGCAAGCAGCAAGGCAAAAGGGAGTCAAAATCAGTGCAGATATTTATCCTTATACCTACTGGCAATCGACCTTAAGAGTATTATTTCCAAACAGAGATTATGATAATCCTGCCGCGGCTGAATTTGCTGTTAATCAATTATTTGATCCCAGTGAAAGTATCTTATTACGCTTTGCTCCTAACAAGGATTATGTCGGAAAAACGATTTCCCAAATTGCTGAATTAAGAAAATCAACAGATGCTGAAACCTTACAACGATTGGTAGCGGATGCCTCCCTTTTTGAGGAAAATAACCCCGATTATTCCGGCTCCATTGAAGGAATAATGGGTAAGGCGATGTCAGAAGAGGATCTGAAAACCTTTTTATCCTGGCCATTTACCAATGTCTGCTCTGATGGAGGATTTACAGGTCACCCAAGGGGAAGAGGTGCATTTCCCAAAATAATTTCAAATTATGTAAGAAATCAGCCTTTACTCACTTTACCAACAGCCATTTACAAAATGACAGGCCTTTGCGCTGAAAACCTGGGATTAACAGATCGAGGCATTCTGGCATCGGGAAATTTTGCGGATATGGTTCTTTTTAACCCTGCCAAAATTCAAGATAAAGCAACCATTACTCAACCTCAAGCGCTAAGTGAAGGTATATTACAAGTTTGGGTAAATGGTATTTCCGTGTACAAGGATGGAAAATCAACACATCAATATCCAGGCATTGTCATAACCAGAAATTAATGGAACCTTTACTAACGGAACGATTAATATTAAGACCTTTTTCATTAGACAATGCAAAGGATATATATGAATTAAACGATGATCCTGATGTCATGAAATATACTGGGGATCAACCCTTTGGCAACATCGAAGAAGCGAGGGAATTTATTTCAAATTATAATCA
>BJGN01000316.1 GCA_014190515.1 Bacteroidota bacterium | reverse complement strand
TACCTGTTGAACATACCTGGACACAAATATTACAATTGATACAGTCGCCAAGTGCTTGATGATCTAAATGTTTTGACCTGCCTCCCCTAGGCTCGCCTCGCTCTTTGTCATAACTTACAATCAATGTATCTTTATCAAACATGGCACTCTGAAATCTTGCATAAGGACACATGTACTTACATACTTGTTCACGCATAAAGCCTGCATTGCCATAGGTTGCAAAAGTGTAAAAACATAACCAAAAAGTTTCCCAAGTTCCTGTAGTGAGATATCTAACTTCAGTAAAGAGATCTCTGATTGGCGTGAAATATCCCACAAAAGTAAATCCGGTCCAGAATGCAAAAACTAGCCATACAATATGTTTGCTTGTACGAATACCGAATTTTTTGGGTGTCCAAGGCATATCATCCAATTTTTTTCTTGCAATATGGTTGCCTTCAATTTTTGATTCAATCCACATAAAGATTTCTGTATAAACAGTTTGCGGGCAAGCAAAACCACACCATAATCTTCCTGCAACTGCTGTAAAGAGAAATAAAGATAGCGCTGAAATAATAAGAATTGCGGTGAGGTAAATGAGATCCTGTGGGTATAAAACTAAACCATAAATATAAAAACGCTTCCCATCTAAATCAAAAAGAAGTGCTTGGCGACCACCCCATTGCAACCAAGGCATGCCATAGAAATAAATTTGTGTAATCCACGCCATTAGCCAGCGTAATTTCGAAAAAAATCCTTGCACACCTCTTGTCTGAATTTTTCCTTGTGATGTATAAAGTGAAATGACTTCGTCTTTTGGAAGAAGTCTATTCGATTCAGATGAATTCATTAGAGAGCTGCTAGAAAATTAATGATTTGACATGCCCCAGACATAGCTTGTGAGTACATGAATTTGTTCTGGCGAAAATTTCTCTTGCCACTGAGGCATTTGATTTGTTTTACCTTCGTGAATACGTTTAACAATATTTGCCTCACCGGCGACATGCAAACAAATGCTGTCAGATAAATTTGGCGCTCCTAGAAGTTGATTGCCTTTGCCATCTGTTCCATGACATGCAGCACAAACTGTTGTGAATTTCTCTTTCCCTAATTCTGCCCGCTTAGCATCATGCTGATTATTGGATAAACTTAATACATAATGAGTTACATTTTTAATCTCGTCATAGTTACCAATAAGAGAAGCCATTGGAGGCATCACACCCATGCGACCCTTAATAATAGTTTCTTTAATGTTTTCAGGTGATCCGCCATAAAGCCAATCGCGATCAGTTAAATTTGGAAAACCTCTTGAACCTCGAGCATCAGACCCATGACATTGTGCACAGCTGTTTAAGAATAATCTCTGGCCAATACCCTTAGCGTCTTCATTTTTTGATAAATCTTCAATAGACATAGCTGCATATTTTGCATAAATGGGTTCCAGCGCTTTATTGGCTTCTGCTATTTCTTTGTCATATTGTTTATTTTTAGTCCATCCCAGTTGTCCTTCATAGCTCCCGAGACCTGGATATAAAACCAAATAAACCAAACTAAATACAATCGTGATTGCAAACAATCGAACCCACCATACAGGCAAAGGATTATTCATTTCTTTAAGATCTTCATCCCACACATGACCACTTGTGCCATCTTTGCTTTTTGTAACTTTAGTTTTACTTGTTTTCCATAATAATAATGCGCAAGCTAAGATGCCACCGAGCGATATAACATTAATAAACATTGGCCAAAAGTCATTTATAAAATCATTCATGTTCTTTTACCTTTTTTAGCAACAATTTTTTTATGTTTTACAGGCTTTACATCTTCTACAAATGGCAAGTTTGCAGCCTCTTTAAAATCTCGACTATTTCTTTTTTTCCAAGTCCAAAAAAGAATAGAGACAAATACAACAAAACTCCCGACAGTTGCAATTGATCTTAAATCGTTAATATTCATCAAAATCCTTATTTAAGATTTATGCCAAGCACTTGTAAATAACTGATCAGT
>BJGN01000315.1 GCA_014190515.1 Bacteroidota bacterium | reverse complement strand
AAAGAGAAGAAAATGAAGGTGAAATAGAATAAATTTTTCATTGACTCTGCATTAATAATTTTTTAAGGACATTTTGATGGTAACATTCACATTCCCAGTTTGATTGGGTAAACGAACCATAAGTCGGGAATGACCGACATTTGTTTTTTCAGGTGCTTTTTGAATAGCTGATTCTTCAGAAAATTCTGCTCCTTTGGGTGAAATAATTTCTAATTCCAACCATTTTGAGGTAATTGTAGCATTTCTCAAAATAGCTTTACCCCCTTTTATGAGTTCAATAGTATTACCCGTTAGCATCCCCCATGCCACTTCCGTTGGTTTAATTAAGGAAAAATTATCTTCTATTATAACATTTTTCCTTTGATCTGACAAGCTAATTTTTCTCGTTGATTTTGATGAAAAATCCTTGTAGGCTTCTGTCAGATCGAGCGTTGCGGAAGGATTTACCACATTTAGCTCTTTCTGAATAAAACGTGCTTTTGCTAATTCATACTGATTTTTATTTCCCAGCAATGGCACATTATGGCTAAAAGAATTTAGACGATAATAAGACCATCTTTTTCCATTCACCCCCATAGTCCAATAGCCATCCAAATTATAATCATCTGAACCTAAATCCTTTGCCCATCTCACCCCACCGGCTTCCAATTCAAAATTACCTAAATCCAGATGAGCATGAGGCGAACTGTTCACCCCCGATTTCATACCAATCCAGGTAGCATTGGGGTCTGTCCAACTACTTCGAAGTAGCACCAATTCATTAATTTCGCCATCAAGATATTGGTCCAGAGGCAAATTAAGAGGTTCTGAAGTAGGCGCTTTGTACCATAAAACATGAAAAGGATTAGCTAAGGCGTTGGAAGATTTTATATAAGCATGCAAATAATTGGCAATAAGTGGTTTATTGTAAATATTGCTTAAAAACAACATAGCAGGCGAAGTCGTAGCCTTTGAATTCTCTCCTGAGTCTGCAAAATTGAGGATAAGATTAGAGGGACCAGCACAAATCATGGGAACATAACCTGCATTTTCCAAGCCTTTGGTACTTTCAAGATTTCCCATATTTCCCAAAGCGGATTGCATGGCTGACATAGCATACGATAAATATTCTGTAGCGTAAGACCAATAACCGGGACCTTCGTACCAGGCACCGTCTGGCGCGTAGTATTTATTTGAATAAGGTAGATTTGTTAGAGCTTTCGGGATAAAAGTGGTCGCATAAGAAGGATCCGTCTCCGCTATGGCCAGTGCACCAACGATGAGGCCTCCGTGACACACCTGATTCCAGTTATTATCGCCTTTACTCCACCAGGCAGCGTCATAAGCCTTTTTATATTCGTCCAGCCCTTTCGTTTTTAATCCAGAACGAATCAATTCAATATCCTCTTTCTTCATGTGATTATAAAGCCAATCGTAGCCAATTGCCACGCCATTGGTCATTTCAGCCACATCAAGAAAATGGGAAGGATTCCAATCGGTAAAAGCGCAGACGGCTTTCATTTGACTCACTGCAGCATCAAGGTATTTTAGATCGGACGTCAAATGAAAGGCGAGGGATAGATTTGTTACCCTATGCAATAACTCACGACTAACACTTAGCAATCTGGGGCCAATTAACACTCTGGCTAAAGGCGCCTTATTTATGATTCCATTTGCCGAAGCAATCACCGACAGAGCATATTTATCTAAAACAGCATCATTTTTTCTTTTTAATTTGATTTCTTCTACCAGGGAATTAGTAAGTATCAATCGGGGATGTTCTTTTTTCAAGGTACTTAAAATACCCGTCAATGGAGGCTGGGGATCTTTAGGAATGGCAGTTATTTTATCCTGGCAGCTAAAACTGCATAGAAAACAGAAAAATAAAATCAGGTTTCGTTTCATGGTTGAATATTTATGTAAAAAAACCGTTTCGACAGAATAACTATCGAAACGGTTTTTATGAAGCTGTTTAATTACCAACCCGGATTCTGTTTCAAATTAGGGTTTA
>BJGN01000314.1 GCA_014190515.1 Bacteroidota bacterium | reverse complement strand
AGACGTAGAACCAGTTCAGCTTCCACTTTATTGAAACCAGGGATATTTTTAAGTTTATCTGTCACTTTTTTAGCTTCTGCAGGCAGCAAAATTTTATAAATACTTGCATTATAACCATCCGTTGCCGATAAATTTTTAACAGCCTCGCCAACCCCAAGCTCAAGCGCTTCCTTTAAGGCATTACCTACTTCCTGATTTGTCAAAGGAACTCCCGTAGTTTTACCCAGCCCAGATTTAGCCTTCTCCAGAATACTCTTAAGGTTTTGACCCTCAACATTCGTAGTTACCGCAATGAAAAAAATAATTGAATAAAAAAAATGACTGATTTTCATAGTTTATTTGTTTAATACTAATAACGTAAATAAGTAGAAAAATGGTTTACTTTGGTAATTAAATTTTAACCTAAACATTATTTAGTCATGTCAAAAGGGGCGAGTTGGATAACGATACTTGTTTTAATTACCTTTTTATTTGTGAACATTATGGAAGCACAAAAACTAAGACCCAGGGAATATGGCATACCTTTTGGTATTTTACCTACCGGACCTAAAAATGCGATTCAAGATGTTTCAGGGGTTTTAGTTGGCCATGTAACCTATGACAATGGTCAGCAAATTCATACGGGCGTAACTTCCATACTACCCCATGGAGGTAATATTTTTCAAAATAAAGTCCCTGCAGCCATTTATATCGCCAATGGATTTGGAAAATTGGCGGGATATTCACAGGTTAAAGAACTGGGGAACATTGAATCTCCTATTTTATTAACCAATACCTTACAGGTATCAACGGGCATTGAAGCTATTATTACCCATACCATTCAACAAGCTGGCAATGAAAATATTGGTTCAGTCAATGCGGTTGTCGGAGAAACGAATGATGGCACATTAAATGATATTCGGGGAAGACATTTACAAATTTCGCATTTCCTGGAAGCCATAAACAAAGCCAATGATAAAACCATTATGGAGGGAAACGTTGGTGCGGGAACAGGGACGGTTTGTTTTGGTTACAAAGGTGGCATAGGTACAGCATCCCGACAGCTGCCCTCTTCATTAGGCGGCTATACTGTGGGGGTTCTTTCTCAAACCAATTTTGGTGGTGTCCTCACTATTTCCGGGGTTCCCATTGGACAGGAACTTGGCAAATATTATTTGCAAGATGCCTTAGCAAAAAGTGATGGCTCGTGCATGATTGTTGTTGCAACAGATGCCCCAATAGATGCAAGAAACCTGGAAAGATTAGCAAAAAGAGCAATTTTCGGACTAGCAAAAACGGGTGGAATAGCCTCCAATGGTTCCGGCGATTATGTTATCGCCTTTTCAACAGGAAAAGGTGAATTATTGGAAAATGAAGCAATGAGTCCCCTGTTTTTAGCTGTGATTGAAGCAACAGAAGAATCTATTATTAATTCATTATTTGCTGGAAAAACAATGTCTAAAGGAAATAAAGTGATTCCAGAGCTTCCCATTGAGGAGGTCTTACCAATTATGAAAAAATATCATCGGCTGAACCCATTGAAAAAATAAATATGGAGAATGACGAACAACTTGGTATCATTATCCTTGCAGCAGGTAAAGCAAGCAGAATGGGCGAACCAAAGGCGCTGTTAACCTATCAAGGCCATTCTTTTCTTCTAAATACTTACAACTTAGCTCAAAGTGTTCATCCTAAAGGCATTATAACTGTTTTAGGTCATTATTTTGACCAAATGTCGGCTCACTGTAACAATCATAAAATTCCCTTTGTCTTAAATGAAGCTTATGAAAATGGCATGAGTTCCAGCATTCAATGTGGATTAACCCACTTATTATCTCATTTTCCACAGATAAACATGGTTCTCATATTGCTAGCAGATCAACCAAAAATAAATACAGAGCATATTTCTTCCCTGCTCCATAAAATAAAATCTACTAAATATTTAATGGTATGCACTGCATATAGTGACACTTATGGCGTACCCGCAGTATTTAAGAGAGAGTATTTTCATGAATTATTGGCGCTTAAAGGATAAAAAGGGGCGAAAAACCTCATAGAAAAAGGAGTCCTCAACCATG
>BJGN01000313.1 GCA_014190515.1 Bacteroidota bacterium | reverse complement strand
CCGTCAGATTATTTATCAATAATTCTTTTGAGTTATCACTTATTTTACCCAAATAATTACTAGACTTTGAGATCTGGTCATTTAAATCACCAATAATAAAAGCCAGAACACTGGCATCCACCTTTTTAGAAACCGCTTCAGCTCGCCAGATAAATCGCTGCTTTTTAATATCCTCCTTGCTCCCTTTATTTTCTGCAATAGGTATATTTAATATTTTATCAAAAAAATAATAGGTTGCATTTCGTGATTTATTTAAGACTAAGTCCAATAAATCAGGGGGTAAATTTTCGTTTCCCACTAATTGAAAGGTAACTATACGCTTAAGTTCATTGGTTAAATCAGAAGCATAAAAAGCAGGCACTTCGCCACCTTTTTCTATGATTGATAAGGCATATTGACCTGGGGTTAGATTTTGTTGATATAATTTCCGGGCGACATCCATGCCATCAAATATCACGTCATTTTCCTGACTTCCCTCAACCAGCGGAGCATCTTTACGACTACTTTTATACCCTCGTTTTTTATTAAGCATCAACAACACTCTTACAAACTCCTCTTTGGTTACTGCTTCTGTAGCAGCTTTTGATCTTATAGCGTAAGAATAATGTGTGAATAAAGTATTATCCTCAGCTTGATTAAATTCGTTTGTAATGAAACCTATGGATTTAAATTTACGAAGAATAGCATCCCTTCGTTGTTTGAAGCGTTGCAAACTGCGTCTTGCGCCTCTTCGAAGGGTACGATCTTTATTTATAGATATGGCTTTCCCTTTTTGAAAATCATTTGATTCGTCAGATGACAAAGATACGAGCCGAACGCCTGCCCCTAATATCTTTGACTGCATTTCATCTTCTAAAATAAAAGCCCAACCAACAGAAGAACTACCTAAATCTAATCCCAAAATTTTTTTCATAAAAATTTCATTTATAATATTTTTCAATTACTTTTACATCACAATTTTGAAGCTATTCACAATAAGGAATATTCCGTTGTGAAAACATTTAGAGCGGCTTCGGTCGCTCATATTTTTTATAGCCTAAATGTTTTTCTTTTCATTCCAACCACTTTACATCGGCTAATAAGTGGTTATTTTCCTTGTGTTTTTAATGAAGGGTATTTCATGACATTCTTATTGCATAAAATACGCATTCAATTTTTAATTCTACCAAAGTTAAGCTATATTTATTTAAATGTTGCATTTTTCAAAAAATAGTTCTGCCAAATAGGGTCAAAAATGAAATTATTTTTTGAGGTTTTCCTATTTATTAAAAAAATAGGTTGGCGGAGCTATGACCCCGGCTGTTTATACGAAAGTAACCATCTACAAATAACCACTACGCTGAAAACGAAGACGTCCTCTGCAATCCTCAAAATCCAATAAAACCCGTCGGGAAGAAGACGCGAAGTATCGCGACTCTACTATCTCGTTATCATTACCTTTCTTGTCTCAATGGCTTCATTCGAGGCTATGGTTACATAATAAATGCCCGCATAAAGGGTTTGTATGTCAAAATAAGCTATGGTTTGCCCTTTACTTATTTCTGTTTGGTAAATCTTTCTTCCATTTGCATCCAGCAGGGTAACTTCCAAGTCAGAGGGAACTAATCCGTTGACCTGTATGGCAATGAGATCTTGAGAAGGATTCGGGAATACTTCTATCGATAATTTTTTTAGTTCATTGTCTGTTACAGAGGTTGTGGTGCTTGTATAAGTGGTCGTGGTTTCCGTTACACTAGTTACCGAGGAACCCGTTTTTACTCCATAATAAGTTGGACCTATGATATAAGGAAAGGCCGAATTATGATTGGCATCCACCGTGGCGAAATAACAATAAGTGCCATTTGGATACTCTGGGGTCACACAGAATCTTCCATTATGTACATCCAGGTAACTTTTATCTGTCGCATTTGAAACCCAGACATAGTCCTCCGCAAAAGTACCCAATGGATAAGTTGTGCTTACAGCGGGCCCGTCAGAAACATCTGTTCCGTTGGCATGGTGCGTCCTTACCGTAATGTTTCGTAATTGATAACCCGATTTCATGCGAGTAATTCCACCTG
>BJGN01000312.1 GCA_014190515.1 Bacteroidota bacterium | reverse complement strand
CCTCTGGAAAATATTTTCTTAAAAAAACAGCTGCTTTATTTTCATGTACATCATCTATTCCCTTGAGGGGAGCATCATTTGGTAAATCATGTAACAAATGCCCTATATCGTGCAATAAAGCGGCCGTTATTAGTTGATCTGACGCATTATTTTCCCGTGCTAAAGTGGCAGTTTGTAAGGCGTGCTCTAACTGAGTCACTGCTTCTCCCCCGTATTCGGAATGGCCCTTGTCGTTAAATAATTTCAAAATGTCTGCAATGATACCATCTTTTGTTTCCATACCTTTTTAAATTTAAAGGTATATGGATACAAAAGAATTTATAATTATTGCATATTATCTAAATATTAAATAATCATTAACTGAATCTATTTTAAAATTACCTCGTGACCTTCCAAAAATTCGGGTAATTGAGCCAGGGAATCTAAAAGACCGTGATTAGGATATTCTTCCAATGACTCCTTAGTGTGTGTACCATTTAATACGCCTAATGAAAATTGACATTTAGCTGCATTTCCCGACAATATATCCGAAGGTGTATCCCCAATATTTGCCACTTCCTGCGGATCTTTGATGTTGAATATTTCCATTGCCTTAAAAATCATATCTGGGTTAGGTCGGCCTACCCCACCCGTTTCATCAGGAGTCAGCGAAAGGTCAATCACTGCATTTCCCGTATAATTAAAATATACCTCATTCAGGTGCTTGTCCCAACCTAATCTATTAAGAATGATATTAGTTACTTTTCTATAAAAACCCGTAGTTAGCGCTATTTTTATTCCTTTACTACGAAGCCAAAGTAATGTCTCTTCCGCTTTAAATGCAGGAAAAATTGGCTGAGTCAAGTAGTGGTTTTCCAAAATTTCCTTAAAAGATTGAAAGGTTTTATCCACATTGATAGCAAAATCAGGATGATCTTTTCCCAGATATTCTTCCCAAAGTGTATTTATAACAATGAGTTTAGGAATACCCTGCAAATCGTTCACCCTTTGAGGCGTTGTTTTTAAATTCGATTCCTTTGCCGCCTTTAAAAAACAATCCTCCACTTCATTTTTATCTCTGACGGTGGTTCCAGCCATATCTAAAACCATCAATTTTATTTTCGTCATCTCTATATTATTTAAAAATTAACATCAAAGCTACCATATTTAATATTTAATTTCTATTTGTCAAAGTACAAAGATTTACCTTTACGCAAAGAATTAATCTTCTCTTAATCTTAGAAACTGTAGATTAACATGAACAAAGATCATTTTGATATCGCCATCGTTGGCGGAGGCATAATTGGATTGGCCCAGGCGTGGGAAAGAGCTAAAAAAGGACAGAAAGTAATCCTTTTTGAAAGGAATCCTCAAGCACAAGGTGCTTCCATCAGAAATTTTGGCATGATTTGGCCTATCGGTCAACCTACCGATAGTTATCCAGTAGCCCTAAGATCGAGAGAAATATGGATGGAGCTGGCAGAAAAAGCAAATTTCTGGGCTGCTCCGACGGGTTCATTGCACCTGGCCTATCACGAGGATGAATGGGCCATATTAAATGAATTCCATGCGTTATACCATAATAAACCCTATTCGATTGAATTGCTGACCCCTGAAATGGTAAGTAAAAAAAGTGCTGCTGTAAAAACAAAAGGGTTATTTGGTGCTGTGTTAAGTTCAACGGAGGTAAATGTCGATCCCCGTCAGGCCGTTTGGCAAATACATAAGTACTTAAAAGAGGTATTGAACGTCCACATTGAGTACAAAACCGTTATTTCATCTATTGATTTTCCTCGTTTGTACAGTGGCAAAAAAGTCTGGCAGGCCGATAAGATAATCCTTTGCACCGGTGAAGATTTGGAAACCTTGTACCCGGAATATTACCAGTCATTAGATTTAGTAAAATGCAAATTACAGATGATGCGGACCGCCTCCCAACCGTCTGACTGGTCATTGGGTCCCAATTTAGCTGCAGGACTGACCCTCCTACACTATGAATCGTTTCTGTCCTGCCCTTCCAGGGAAATATTGAAGAAAAGGATAGAAAATGAATCACCTGAATATTTAAAAAAAGGGATTCACGTCATGGCT
>BJGN01000311.1 GCA_014190515.1 Bacteroidota bacterium | reverse complement strand
TCTTGGGTTGTTTAACCAGATATCTGAACCACGAGTAAGCATTCTACCTATTGACATGTCATAATTTTCAAGAAAAACCACAGCTTTTGGATATTTCCTGGACATGGCCACTAAATTTTTAACAATGAGCTTACCGACATCATCTAGTGGATGAGCTTTACCCGAGAATACTATCTGAAATTTTTTCTCAAGTAACAAAGGTTCTATGATAGACAAATCTGAAAAAATAAAATCCGACCTTTTATAAGGTGCGGCACGACGGGAAAAACCAATAATTAATTTTTCCTCATCGAGACGAACGCCATTTTTTGCTTCAATAAAATCAATAAGCGCCCTTTTATTTTGTAGGTGAGGTTCCCAAAGATCAGAACCGTCTTCTGCGGCACGAATCATCGCATTGTCAACCCAGGTAGGTAGATGAATGGCATTGGTGATCGCCAGAATTTCTGCTCTTTTATCAACTGCAGCCCACATTTTGTTAGATGTTTCGCCATGTAATTGCGCTACACCGTTGGCTATTTTTGAAAGTCTTAGGGCACCGATGGTCATGTTAAACGGATCGCCGCCACCTAAAAAGATTAATTGAGCTCTTGTTAAGTTAAGATTAGCTCCCATGTAGATAATCTTATCTATTGGGTGCGATTCATTGCCTTGAACTATAGGAGTGTGTGTGGTAAAAACAACTTCCTTTTTTACCACCTCAACGGCTTTTTCAAAAGTAAGTCCTTCATCCTCCATTTTTTCTCTTAACAGTTCAAAACCAGCAAATAGAGCGTGGCCTTCGTTAAAATGATAAATATCGATGGGAAGTCCAAGAGCCCGAATAGCTCTTACGCCACCAATACCCAGGACAATCTCCTGTGCAATCCGTTCTTCACCAAACCAACCGTAAAGTTGCCCAGTAATCCATGAGTCATGATTATCAGGGATATCCGTATCTAATAAATATAAATCTGCATTTCCAAACTGGGTTAACTTCCATACTTTACAGTTAACCTTAACCTTTCGAATATCTACTGAAACGGTAATGCCGGTATCTTCCAGAAAGTCATATTTGTAATTATGATAACTATCATAAGCATTTCCTGAGGCATCAATTTTTTGTTCGGTATAACCTTGTTTCCAACGAATACCAATACCAATAATAGGATATTGGTGATCTTGAGCACCTTTTAAATAATCACCAGCCAAAATTCCCAAGCCTCCTGCGTAAGCTTTAAAACGTTGGTCTATGCCATATTCCATGCAGAAATAGGCTACATTTGGATTTTTTTCAGAAGACATACTATTTTTTTGATATATTCTTTAATACAAAAGCGAAGATAGAAATTCTTACTTAATATTCCGTTTTCCAGGTACCAACATTCATTCTAATTCCTGTTCTCCAATATGCGTCTTTAAGTAGTGGGTTTGATCTTTGTTTTTCAATTCTCGAAAAATAGCCGAAATCCCAAAATATCTGATGCCCCAACGCAATGCGAAGATCTAAAGCGATGATATTAATGTCGGTATTTAAGCCCTGACCGATGAAATTATTAAACTCCTGCGGCCTTTTATTACCATCGGCCAATGGATTTCCACCATAATTCTGGTTTTGTTCATCCAAGCCTTTATTAATGCGGAAATATTTAGCGTCCAGGTGAACTCTTTTATGTGGTTGATATTGCATTCTGAAAAGAGACTCCTTGAAATTTGCGCCTAATGGATGCGCCAACATTTGAGCATGATGAGTGTAAGAAATGTCGTCAGTCCTATATTGTGCATAAGTATAAGGTCTTACTACGTTATATTCATATTGGAAGTCAAGTTGCTTAATGCCAAGGAAATCTATGTATTTCAAACCACCCTGAAGTCCCCATTTATTTCCCCACCAACCCCTTCTTTCTATAAAAAGTTCGCCAAATCTAAATTCGTCAAAAATAAATTGTCCATAAAGTTGTAAAGATTTGAACAGATTCCATCGGAAATCGCCTCCTATGAGAATATTGTCCGGACTCCCAAGTGAGCCTTCTGTTACTCGATATAAATTAAAAGGGTTAAGATAAGTGAGTTCAAATCCATTGGCGCGGGAAAAAATAATACTCTCAAATAAACCA
>BJGN01000310.1 GCA_014190515.1 Bacteroidota bacterium | reverse complement strand
TATCGGCAGGATTTATATCCATGAATCTATTAGGAATATGGGAACACTTTGCGTTTGCCATAGCAGCTTTGGTCAGTTTAATCATCATTTTCATGTACAAAAAACGAAAACTTCAAATAAGTTTGTCTACCTGGTTGGTTATACCATTATATATAACAGGAATAATCATTATACTTTTTATAAATAAAGATAAATACGCTGAAAACAATGATAATACACCTCTGATAATCAGTTTTTTTGTTGGTCTGGTAGCGACTATATTAGCCATTTTCAGTATAAGAAAAGACGAAAAGATAGTACAGGAATCAAATAGATTAAGGTAAAAAAAGAGGCAGCTGCACGGTTGGGAAATAAACATTACACTTTTCATGTCTGACCCTGTGTGGTCACATTTTTATTGTGACCATTATGCCCCAGTCGGTACAAAATCACTCAAAAAACCTATGGTTAAAAATCTATGATCCATCGGGTAAAATATAAAAAAAAGAGGCTATCATTTTAGACAGCCTCTTTAAAAACTTTTAAACTAAAAATTATTCAGGTTTTTTCTTAGCTGAGTAATTTATTTTAAGTTGATTAGCCTTTCTTAGTTCAGTTTTTACATCCTGAACTATACCCATTGTTACCTGACCATCTACTCTTAAAGAAGTAGTGATTTTAGTTCTTTGAGCTTCTGGTATTTTCACACGAAAACGCTCCAAAAAGATAGGAATTTCATTAATAGTAGCGAATTTATCACTTAATTGTAATCTTGGTTTTGTGCCGTAAGTAGCTTTATACTTTTCTACGGGTCTTCCAATATACAAATAATTCACTAAAGATTTATCCTCCAGTTTGGTAAGTTGTGTAGCGAAAGGAGTTGCCACCTTCACCATCAATTCTGAATCACGTAATTTAGTAACCACCATGAAGAAGAACAACAACATGAAAACGATATCGGGTAACGAGGCCGTGCTAATTGCCGGCTGAGGCTTCTTTTTTCCTTTTGAAAACTTAGACATAGTTAATCATTTTGCTCCCACAAAAATGTGGGAAAATGAGATTGAACGTATGAGGTTCAAATCTAATTATTTTTCTTCTCCAAAATTGGTAGGTTCAGCTTCAGATAAAACCATTGGAATCTCATCCTTTATGGATTTTCTCCAAGCTAGGGGTAGATCTTCACTGTAATTAACGCCGTATTTTCTAAGACACATCTCGTCCCAAAGTTCATCATAAGCAGCCTTCAACTCATTATATACACTAACATAGGTCTCATAATTGGTTCCTCTGTCATTTTTTAGGGTAATAATGGCTTTAGTAGGTCTTTCCGCAAGATCCTCCCTTTTAGTAGGATTAACGATAAACTCTTTTGTTTTTTCTCTGAGCATGTCTATA
Organism: Bacteroidota bacterium; assembly: GCA_014190515.1. Lineage (GTDB taxonomy): Bacteria > Bacteroidota > Bacteroidia > Chitinophagales > Saprospiraceae > BJGN01. The sequence goes on along the minus strand of BJGN01000310.1, from coordinate 740 downwards.
TCCATAGGTTCTCCTCTTACGAGCAAATCATTTTGGGCATTTACAAGCACAGCAAAAACGTTTCTTGATTTTAACTTAGTAATATCTGGATCCTCTTCAGACCAGGGCGGCAATTTTACAGTGATACCTTTGTCCTCTACAATAGTTGTAGTGACGAGGAAGAATATTAAAAGTAAGAAAGCTATGTCGGCCATTGAGCCGGCATTGATTTCATTACTCATTCTATCTCTGGAATTCTTTTTTGCCATGGACTAAATTATTTGAAGAAGTTACGAATTTCACTAAGCACGAAAACTGCTATAGCAACAGCTGTGATAATCAATGAAGTGGTTATTGAGCCGCCGATGAATTTAAGTGCGAAGGGTGAGACACCACCAACTTTTTCAACCGTGTTAGCCATAATTCCAGTTACCTCACTTGGAGCTGCAACAATGGTCGCCACATAAACACCTCCCATAACTAATAGTGCCAATAGTCCTTTCAAAGATTCCTTAAAATTAGAAGCAACCTGAAATATACCAAATAAAAACAATAAGACGACTGACAAAACAGTAAGTACCAAGGAAGCTACCAAACCAAAATCAAAAATGGTGGTTTGTCGTTGTTCTTCGAGTGGAAGGGCTGAGAATTCTTCTAATCCTCCGGCTGCAATAGCAAAGAAAATCACCGTAATCAGAGTTCCCACACCAAAGGCCAAAGCCTGTCCGTTTTTGGCTAGAAATTTATACATAAGGTGGGGA
>BJGN01000309.1 GCA_014190515.1 Bacteroidota bacterium | reverse complement strand
CAAAGACAACACGGCGTTCAAATGGTCAGAATTAAAATACCCTTAGGTCGTTTTACCGCTCGTCAATTGATTCGAATTGCCGATGTTTCTGATACCTATTCAACGGGTAATTTACACATTACGACCAGACAAGATATTCAGATTCATTATGTTTCGTTGGACAAAACTCCGGAATTATGGGCTGAATTGGAAAAGGATGAAATTACCTTGCGGGAGGCTTGTGGAAATACAGTGAGAAATATTACTGCCTCCATTTTTGCAGGTATTGATCCACAGGAGGCTTTTGATGTCACGCCTTATGCCAATCAATTCTTTAATTATTTTTTAAGAAATCCAATTTGTCAGGATTTAGGACGAAAAATCAAAGTGGCTTTTTCAAGTTCTGCTTCTGATACTGCATATACTTATTTTCATGACCTTGGATTTATTCCTGTGATTAAAAATGATGTTAAGGGTTTTAGAATGTTACTAGGTGGTGGCATTGGTGCTCAACCCAGAAGTGCCGATGTATTATTTGATTTTATTCCAGCAGAGCAAATTATTCCAATGTCAGAAGCTATCATCAGGGTTTTTGACCGATATGGGGAAAGAGTAAAAAGGAATAAGGCCCGCCTTAAATTTTTAATCAAGGAAGTGGGATTGGAGCAGTTTATGCAGTGGGTGAATCTGGAGTTAAATAATCAAAGTGCCCCCCTTTTGAATGAATCTGATGTTGCTCATTTCCCACAACCGAACTTATTTGCCCTGGCGAATCCGACAGATTTACTTTTTGAAAAATGGTATAAAACCAATGTGTTCAAGCAGAAGCAATCTGGCCTATTTGCCGTCGGTATTCCCATAGAAAATGGAAATATATCATCGCAAACGGCTAGAATTTTAGCTGATATTATAAAGATTTATGCTGGTGATGATAGTAGATTCACCGTTTCTCAAAGTATTTTATTGAGGCATATTCCTGAAGAAAATATTTCTGCCTTGTATTTAGCTTTGAAGGAAATTGGATTGGCAACGCCTGGTTTTGAACGTATTAATGATATTACCGCTTGCCCGGGAACCGATACATGTAATCTCGGTATTGGTAGCAGCATGGGGTTGGCATCGGAACTGAAACGTGTGATTGAGGAAGAGTTTGAGGATTTAATTACCGATTATCAATTGACCATTAAAATTAGTGGCTGTATGAATGCTTGTGGGCAACATACTATTGCCAATATTGGGTTTCAGGGAATGACCATCCAGCAGGGAAATCAGATTGCCCCAGCTACACAAATTTTACTTGGCGGCGGACTTTTGGGAAATGGATTTGGACGTTTTGCTGACAAATTACTGAAAGTGCCTTCCAGAAAAGTTCCCGATGTTTTGCGTTGGATATTAAATGATTTTTCAAGTCAACATCTTGAAAATGAAAATTTCAATGAATATTACGATAGAAAAACGGCTGATTATTTTTTCCAGCATCTTAAATCATTTGCAGATACCAGTCAGTTAACTCCCATTGATTTTATAGATTGGGGAAATGAATCCAAATATGAAAAGGCTATTGGTGTAGGGGAGTGTGCCGGCGTAATGATTGATTTGATTCAAACCTTGATTTTTGAGGCGGATGAAATGTATGAATGGGCTGAAAATTCCTTAAAGGAAGGGAAACCCGGTGATGCCGTTTATCATGCTTACGCCGCCCAAATTAGGGCAGCAAAAGCTCTTTTAACCGCTAAAAATGTTTCCGTTAACTCTCATGAATCTATTATAAAGGCTTTTGATACCCATTTCCCTGATTTTAACCCCGAAATTGGTACTTCATTTGAAGCGCTTATCGATAAGAATAGGACAGATTCATTGACTTTCCTTTTTGCTGAAAATTATTTGGATATAGCATCAAATACTATTAAGTGGATAAAAAATCAAAGAAATGAACAAGTTAATTAAAGGAAATATAAAATTAGTCGGTGCTGGCCCTGGCGATCCTGAACTGATAACCATAAAGGGAATAAAAGCGATTCAACAGGCTACCTATATTCTTTATGATGCTTTGATACATAAGGATTTACTTGACTATAATAAAAGAGCCATAAAAATGTATGTGGGTAAAAGAGCGGGGTTACATTCTATTTTACAACGGGATATTTCTCTTAAAAT
>BJGN01000308.1 GCA_014190515.1 Bacteroidota bacterium | reverse complement strand
GTTAATCCTATAGTAAAATCAGGATTACGATCACCAATAGGTAAGAAATTTGTATTGACGACAGGTAATCCGTTAGAAGGATTAATTAAAATTTCTCCGTTTTTATTCCTTAAATAAGAATAACCACCAATGGCAGTCGCACTTCCTAATCCTCTTTGATTGTAGTCAAGATTCACCCCTGGGTAAAATCTGGCTAAATCTGAAACAAACGCACTGGCACGGGCATTTCCAAATAACCAGGTATCTGAATTGTAGAATTCTGCCTGATCTGCTGGCAGATTATCAACAGTGGTGGTGAAAGTGGTGAAATTCATCAAGATATCCCACTGTACCTTCTCTTTCTTAATTGGGGTTAAAGAGAGTTGTACTTCAAATCCCTGGTTTGAAAAAGTACCTCCATTCACGAGGCCAAAAATGAAACCAGTTCCGTAACTTAAACGTTGAGATACAATCTGGTCAAAGCGTGAATTTTTGAAATAAGCAAAGTCTATACCTATTTTATTTTTAAATAACTTAAGTTCAGCACCAAATTCATAACCTTGTGTACGTTCAGGTTTCAAATCAGGATTTCCACCAAAGAAACCAAAAGCGAAGCCTCCTCCCGTAGTTGTTTGTGGAGCCAGAGCCGGTAAAATTTTATAAGGGGGAGCATCTTTACCCGTTTGTGATAAAGTAGCTCTTAATTTACCATAACTTAACACTTTTGAATTGTTAAAAATGGGTAATTCGCTGAAAATAAAACTTAAACCTGTCGAAGGATAAAAGAAGGAGCGATTAGCCGATGGTAGGGTAGAAGACCAGTCATTTCTTCCTCTTACATTGAAAAACAGAATATCCTTATATCCTAAATCAAAAGTTCCCAATAAACTGAGTAATCTTTGTCTAGTTATGGTTAACTTACTTCTTTGCGTTGTTGGATCCGTATTATTGATACTGTTATAGTTAGGTATATACATTTTTTCACCTCTTATAGAGGTTACTTCATAGTTCCTATCGTCAAGAGATCCACCAAAAGTTAGCGAAGCTTTGAAGTCACCAAAGGACTTTTTAGCTGTGGCTAAAATATTACTATTCATTAAAATGGAATTTTCATTGAATGACTCAATGACTCCCTTTCCTGTTATACCATAAATAGATTCAGGATGCAACAAAGTATTTCCAATCGTAGAATATGCATCAATACCAAATCTTCCTGTCACATTCAACCATTTAAATGGGTCGTAAAGGACGCTGAAATTGCCTATTGTTCTCTTGTTTCTGGTCTGATTTTTATTTGCATACACGTTAAACAAAGGATTATCTTGCTCTGTCGTACTTTGAATTAACTGTCTTCTTGTTCCGTCGGGATTTAAAAAGACGCTGGCATCGTCATAAAATGGCCAGGAAAGTAAACTTATTAAATATCCATTGGCCCCTCTCTGCGGTGCTGTGGTATTTGAATTAACAAAATTCAATGAACTACTAGTACTTATCTTATCGGAAATTTTGGCTGTTGTACTCAAGCGCACAGAAATTCTATTGAAATCATTGGTTGGTACAACCCCTTTTTGGTCGGTATAAGCGGTAGAGAGGCGATAACTTAATCCGGTGGTACCTCCTTCAAATCCTAAATTATGGGTCTGGGTAAATCCATCCCTGAAAAAAGCATCAATATTATCATATTTTGGAGTGGATGTGGGAAGTTTCGGACCAAAGAAGAAAGAAGTCGTTGGATCAGCAGATCCGTTAAATCCTCTGCCATAGTCACTGTTGTATTCTGGAAATCTATAAAGATGTTCATTCCTAAAGAGATTATCATAACTGATTTTTCCTTTTCCTGAACTTCCCTTTTTTGTGGTAATTATAATGGCACCAGAAGAGGCATCAATACCATATAAAGCGGCAGCTTCAGGGCCTTTAAGTACAGTAACTGATTCAATATCAGCTGGATTAATATCACCTGCTCTGTTTTGATAATCGTTAGCTCTATTGGGTTGATCTGAAACTAACGCACCTTGATTAAAGGTACGATTGTCGATGGGTAAACCATCGACAACAAAAAGTGGCTGATTATTACCATCAATAGAACTTGGACCCCTCAACTGAACAGCGACGGACGAACCAGCTTGTCCACTGGTAGGTGTCATATTCAGACCAGCTACTCTACCTTGTAA
>BJGN01000307.1 GCA_014190515.1 Bacteroidota bacterium | reverse complement strand
ATGGAACCAACACCTGGTATTTTTTTGCAGCTCGCTCTGCCATTGGCATTTCATAACCAGGTAAGAAGATACAGGTGTCTCCTGCTGCGAAAGTAACTTTGGCTTTGGAACCATCAAAACTGGTATTGTATGTTCCAGGTCTGTTTGATAAATAAAGATCTTTAAATGTCTTCTTATAACGGCTGTCATTTTCTTTGTCCTTGAAAACAACATCGATTGTATATTTAGTCGGCATATAACGTTTGAAAGGTCTGCCGTTAGCAACGTCACGCTGCATACCTGGTTGAATATCATATTCCATAAGGAAGAATACATGTGCGTTGTTTCCACCTCCGTTGGTCAAAGGGTCTCGGGTATATTGAACTGACCAGATCACTTCATCATTAATCTCATTCCCTTCTTTGTGAACAAGACCAAAATCAGGTAATAATTTAATGCCGTAATTATTGATGACATTTTGAAACAAAGGAATAGCTTTAGACAGATCATCATTGGCCTTTGCTTCGGACGTACTTTTAGTCAAATAAACTTTTCCTAATAAATGTTCAGCAGCGGGTCGGGTAGCTTTACCATATAGCGTTGCTTTTGCTTTTGCTTCAAGATCGGGAATTGCTTCCGTCAAGTCTTTGATGATAGCTGCGTATTGAGCCTGAACCGTAGAACGGGTAACATCTTTGGTTGGTGCAACTGTCTCCTTCAATCTCAAATCAACCCCTCCAAATAATTGGGTCAGGATAAAATAGTTATGGGCGCGAATGAATTTTGCTTCAGCCACTCTTTGCTTTAAGGTAGCCTCTGGCATACCCTTAACATTCACACTCCTGTCAATAACCGCATTACAGGTATTAATACCCCTGTAAAGTTCGTTCCAAATATCCAGTACATGTCCATTTCTTGAGTCAAATTGACTATCGTAGGTATTCATAAATTTCCAGCTACCATCAGCTCCATTTGTGTGGGTGTCCGTGCCAAAAATGGTGAAATTATTTCCTTGTTCTGTTCCATACCAAATTCTTACAGAGGAATAGGCTGCATTAACACCATCATTTACACCTGCTGGTGTATTCAAATAATCATTACCAATAGCTGATACAACCTCCTCTTGCAGCAAATCACCACAAGAAGGAGCTGAAAGTAGGAAAAACAGGAACACTCCTACCGAAATCTTATTATTTATGTGCATTGTTTTCATAATATTCATTAAGAAATTTAAAATTAGAACTTGGCATTCAGGCCAATGGTGATGGTACGGATAGCAGGGCTAACGGAGCCTGATACTTCTCCACCTCCAACACCTTGTTCGCCATCGGCCCAGGTTTCAGGATCCACACCTTGATATTTGGTGATATACTGGGAAAATATAAAAGGTTGTTGAATACTAGAGAAAAAACGAAGACTTTCCATTTTCAATTTGGCAACCACTGTTTTTGGCAGGTTATATCCAATATTAATGTTTCTCACTTTTATGAAAGACCCATCAAAATAGGCCAGGGAATTATCATATTTTGGAAATTCCTGAGTAACCACAGGTTGTGGGAAGGCATTGGTTGGATTACTTGGCGTCCAATAATCAACGGCGATGTTATTGTAGCGACCTGCGAGTTTATTCTGATCCAAATGATAACGGCTGCGAATCATTTGACCAATCCTGGCGAAAATAAAGAAAGAGAAATCAATGCCTTTGTAAGAAAAGCGATTGGTTAAACCTGCAGCAAAATCGGGAACGGCAGATCCAAGAATCTGGCGATCACTAGCGTTTATTTTACCATCTCCATTGAAATCCTCCACTTTAATCTGGCCTACTCTATCCCCAAAAACTTTGGCTTGATCTGCTTCATTTGTTTGCCAGATACCTAACTTCTTATAATCGAAAAACACAGTTAGTGGCTTACCAATAAAACGACCTGCAGCGATATCATCCACTTTTCCGTTAGCCAATTCTAAAATGGCCTCTGTATTTTTATTGAAAATCAAATCGGTTTCCCAGGTAAATCCACCTTTATCTACGTTTACGGTAGAAAGGGTCAATTCAACTCCTTTGTTTTGTGTAGAACCAACATTTGTTGTGAAACCTCCAAAACCAGTGGAGGTTGGTAAAGGCTGAGGCGCCAATAAGTCGGTAGTTGTGGTATTGTAGTATTCAAAAGAACCATTAATTCTTCCGACAAAAAGGCTGAAATCTAATCC
>BJGN01000306.1 GCA_014190515.1 Bacteroidota bacterium | reverse complement strand
TAAACCCCACTGAGCGATATCGAACATGTGCGCACCCCAATCGGACAGAATACCACCACCATATTCCCTGTATTTCCTCCAATTTGGAAAAATATCCTTTTCAACGGGCGGTGATAATTCAGAATGGAAAGGGCGGTATTCAGCAGGACCGACCCAGCCTTCCCAATTCAAATAGGTGGGAAGGGTTTCCTGACCTAAGTCGCAAGCGATGGCAGGATCACCTACATTGACAAGCACTTCCCTGATTGCACCAATATATCCATTGCGCACCAATTCACAAGCATGTCTGAAATTTTTCCAGGAACGCTGCATGCTCCCCGTTTGTAATACTACGTTGTTATCTTTTGCCGCATTGACCAATGCACGACCCTCTACCACCGTTCTTGTCAAAGGCTTTTCACAATATATATGCTTTTTTGCTTTTGCGGCATCAATACCTTGCTTGGCGTGCCAATGATCGGGGGTAGCAATAACGACCCCATCAATGGCGGAATCAGCCAATATTTCTCTGTAATCTGCGACATCTTTGAATCCGCCCATCGTTTGATTACCACCTGATTCAGCAAAGGCTTTTTCTGCCAATGCTTTGAATTTGGCCAATTTCAAGGAATCAACTTCTGCACCAGAAATGATCCTAACGGGTTGCTTTTTAAAATTATTGAGTAGTCCCCTGGCTTGTTTACCTGTGCCAATAAAGCCTATGGTAAACATATCGCTGGGTGCGGTGTATCCCCTTCCCAAAACATAGCGGGGGACGATAATAAAACTTGCGGCAACAGTGGTTGCCTGGAGCAAAAATTTGCGACGAGAAGTATTTGACATCTTTTTCTTCCCAAAATACAAGTTTTTAGTCAAATAGTGTATTATAAAGAAATAATTCTGGCGCTGAAACCTTTGCTTGGTAGCAGTTGTTTAAGAAGTTTTGTAAAATTGCTATTATGTCATTTAAAATTGTGGCGCCATTTAAACCGACAGGAGATCAACCTACAGCTATAAGAAAGTTATCTTCGGGTATTATCAAAGGCGATAAATCACAAGTCCTCCTGGGGGTAACTGGTTCTGGAAAAACATATACCATTGCCAATGTTATCCAGGAAGTTCAGCGCCCTACCTTAATATTAACACATAATAAAACACTGACTGCCCAGCTTTATAGCGAATTTTGCGCCTTTTTTCCTGAAAATGCGGTAGAATATTTTGTTTCCTATTACGATTATTATCAGCCTGAAGCTTATATTTCTTCATCTGATACCTTTATTGAAAAGGATTTAGCCATAAATGAAGAGGTTGATAAATTGCGATTACGAGCCACGTCCTCTCTTCTTTCCGGCAGGGAGGATGTTATCATTGTAGCCTCCGTTTCTTGTATATATGGTATGGGGAATCCTGAGGATTATAAAAGTAGCATTATTCGCATTCACACCGGCCTTAAGATTTCAAGAAATGCGTTTTTAACCCAACTAGTCGATTCTTTATACGCAAGAACAGAGACCGATTTCAAACGGTCCACCTTCAGGGTTCGCGGTGATACCGTCGATATTCATCTTCCTTATGTAGATTATGGTTTTAGAATCACTTTTTTTGGCGATGAAATAGAAGTCATTGAGCGCATTGAACTGGAAACAGGAAAGCGTATTGAAAAAATGCAGCAAGCAGCTATTTTCCCAGCTAATCTTTACGTTGCTCCAAAAGATAGGATGGGACTGATTATGGAAGAAATTGAAAATGAGCTAAAGGAACAAGAAGCATTTTTCGAAAAAGATGGCAGAATTCTGGAGGCACGCAGGATTCGTGAAAGGACTTCCTTCGATATGGAAATGATGCGCGAATTGGGCTATTGTAGTGGGGTGGAGAATTATTCCAGATTTTTTGACGGTCGTCGTCCTGGAACCCGTCCTTTTTGCTTACTAGACTATTTTCCAGATAATTATCTAATGGTTATAGACGAAAGTCATGTGACGATTCCTCAGATTCGGGGTATGTTCGGTGGAGATAGAGCCAGAAAATTAAGCTTGGTGAGTTATGGATTTCGTCTTCCGTCAGCTATGGACAACCGACCTCTGAATTTCACAGAATTTGAAGGCATCATAAATCAGGTTGTTTACGTCAGCGCCACCCCGGCAGAATACGAATTAGAACAAACTTCGGGAGAAATTGTGGAACAGATTATCAGGCCAACGGGCTTACTCGACCCTCCCATTGAGGT
>BJGN01000305.1 GCA_014190515.1 Bacteroidota bacterium | reverse complement strand
TTCTTGCTGGCCTCTGGATAAATGTAGGTCATTTTCTGATCTACAACCTCATACCTTTCGCCTACTCTGCCATATCTGGGTTCGGTTTTAACATCGATAGGATTAGCTTCAAAATTTGGTCCCCTGAATAAGGCTCTTTCTCCATACTGTTCCCTGTTCAAATAGGGAATCAAGCGCATGGCATCAGATGGGTCGTTCATGTTTATAGGAGGATTGGCTACCGCTCTGGTAATAACCATACCATAAGTTGATAAGGCAACGATTATTAAAGAAACGGCAACTACCAGGTTATGAAGCATGACATTATTTTTCTTTTGTGCATAGCTCAAACCTCCATAGATAATAGCACCAAGAAAAATGAGCAGCATAACTAATCCGCTATTAAACGGCAAGCCCAAAGAATTAACAGCTAAAATTTCAAACCAGCCCCAAATTGCAGGGATACCTGAAATAATAAAAGCTTGAACCGCGCCAACAAATACTAATCCTACTACCGACGCAATGGTCATTCCGAGGAAAGTACTCTTTTTGGTCTTTTTGAAATAGTAGAATAATGATATAGCAGGGAAAGTTAATATACTTAATAAGTGAACGCCAATAGATAATCCAGTCATATATATGGCTAATATCAGCAGGCGGTCATGCTTGGGTTCGTCTGGAAGACAATACCATTTGATGGTAATCCACAAAGTTAATGCCGTAAAAAAAGTAGACAAGGCGTAAACCTCACCTTCAACGGCGGAAAACCAGATGGAAGTGCTAAATGCCGTAGCCAAACCAGCGACTAAACCAGCTCCGGCCAAAGCTATAATTTCAGAGGTATCTGGCTCTTCTTCTCTACCTTTTAGGGCTAATTTTCCTAAAAGCATGGTAATCCAGGCCACAAACATAGCAGCAAAGGCAGAGGACAAACTAGACATAAGATTCACCGCAAAGGCTACATTTTCCGGATTGTCAGAAAGGATTTCAGCTACCCATGCAAACATTCTACCTACTAACAAAAATACGGGTGCCCCAGGTGGGTGAACAATTTGTAGCTTGTAGGCTCCCAATATGAATTCACCGCAATCCCAAAGACTTCCTGTTCTTTCAGCGGAAAAATAATAAACAACGGTACTGATTAGCAAAACTAACCAACCGGTCGCATTTAATACTTTTTTGTATAGTGACATCGGATGCTTTTTATTCTTTTTATGGTTAACAAAAATAACAATTAAAAATTTAACTGCGAATTTATATAAAAATTATGATTAATTTGTCCAAGGTCAAGTTCTCTTTACCCTCTTTAAGGTCTATTTTATTACGGTGACATCATTAATCTTTAAATATTTGCACTTTTTCACCTATATTTGTATTCTTAATTTTTACTTATGTTTAAATTATTAATTACAGCAGGATTAATCTATGTGGCGTATAAGTTCTTCTTCGCCAAATCCATTCGTATTGAATCTTTTCAAAATAAACAACAGGAAAAGGTAACAAATAACGGAAAGGAAAATAAAAAAGAAGGAGAATTTGTTGATTATGAAGAAGTAGAATGATAGCAGATGTTCCAGAATGGCGAGTGGGTGATAAAGTGATTTATCGCAACAACCAGTTCATAGCTTTCAATAAGCCAGTAGCCGTAGCCACACAACCAGACAAAACGGAGGATGTTTCACTCATTACCTTGGCAGAAAGGTATGCACGTTCTCCTTTGTTCCTTACCCATAGAATAGACAGACCTGCAAGCGGTGTTGTTTTGTTCGCTAAAACGAAAAGGGCGTTACAGTCTATTAATCAACAGTTCAAGGATAGAACCATTCGGAAAAAGTATTTGGCCATCGTGGGGAATCCGCCGCCGGAATCAACAGGCATTCTGCACAATCAGTTGATTAAAAATAGCAAAACCAACAAAACAAGTACTGTTAACGAGGATAACGAAAAAGGTGTAGCCGCTGAACTTCGTTACACCGTTCTGGCAAAAAGTGAAAAGTATGTACTTCTCGAAATCGATTTGATTACTGGAAGACACCACCAGATCAGAGCTCAGTTAGGTGCCATAGGTTCACCTATCAGGGGTGACGTAAAGTATGGTTTTAAAAGGGGAAATAAAGATAGATCTATTCAACTTCACGCATGGAAACTATCTTTCATTCATCCCGTGTCTAACGAAGAAGTAAGCATAGAAGCACCGCTTCCTTCCGATCCATTATGGGACTATTTCAAACCTTTTTGTGAAAAG
>BJGN01000304.1 GCA_014190515.1 Bacteroidota bacterium | reverse complement strand
CAGAAATGGTAATGCTACCCGTTCTTGCAACGGTACTTGTATTTGGATCACATATAATAGTAATGGTCCCATTATTTGTGCCTGAGGTTGGGCTTACGGAAAGATAAGCCAAAGATTCTGATGCCGTCCAAGTTGTATTTGAGGTAATATCGACATTTTGCGACCCACCAGATGCCGTAAAGCTAATGGAGGCGTTCGAAACAGATAAAGTAGCCAAATCTTCGGCGATAGTCACAGGAAGGGCAGCCTGAACATGTGAATCTCCTCCGGATCCACCACTACCATTTACCGCTACACCCGCACTATAAAACCTAACACTGCCCGTTCCTACCGGGGGTGCAGTCCAGGGAATAACAAATGAACCAGAAGACCTTGTGGAAGATTGTTCCACATATACCCTATTATCAAGATTTATTTTATTAAAACCAGCCGGAGCATTTCCGAAAATTCCACCCTGTACATTATTACTTCCAGAAAGAGAAACCAATTGAAAACCATATCCACGGGGATTATTTCCCGCTGCTATGGAAACTTTAACCTGATATAATTTACCTGGCGAATATTTACTCACCACTGTGTTATTATCCAATAATTCAACCGAAATGACAGGAGAATAATTGCCCCCACTGTGGCAAGAACCACAACTTCCAACCCCTAGAGGGGAACTCGTCCTATCTACATTTTGAACAGCAGCTGCTCCACCCGAATTAGATAAAAGTGCCCAAGCCATTCCAATAGGAAAAAGGAAATATAAAATTTTATTCATAGCGGTTGAGGTATATTGGCCAGAAAAAAAGCTTACAAGCCTTTAACGTTCATGTCTATCGTGTAAAGACCATCCATTGCGGTTATAAACAAGGTAGATTTATCAGAACCACCAAAACAAACATTGGCAGTCCATCTGGCAGTTACAGGAATATGAGCGATTTTGACCCCTTTTTTGTTAAAAACAGTCACGCCATCCCCTGTCAAATAAACATTTCCTTTTTGGTCCAGGGTCATTCCATCCGACCCCATTTCTGCGAATAATTTTTTATTAATCAATTGATTTTTTTTATTGATGCGGTAGGAATAGGTTTTTTTTCCTCCAATGTCAGCTACATAAAGCAACTTACCATTGGCAGAACCCACTATACCATTGGGTTTAACAAGAGTTGTTTCAACTCTTTCAACCTTTTTTCCATCTTGGGACATGAAATAAACATGTTCTCCATCTTGCTGTCTTTCAGGATTCCTTGTCCAATAATTTCTTTTATAGAGGGGATCGGTAAAGAAAATACCACCATTTGGGTGAACCCATAAATCATTAGGACCGTTCAATTTTTTTCCATCATACGAATCAAGAAGAACCTTATGTTTGCCGTCGGGAGAGAAAGACCAGATCTGATTATCCATATCGGCGCAGGCCAGTAAATTTCCGTTTTGATCAAAATAGAGACCATTGGCTCTACCTGAATTATCGGAAAAAATGTTTAATTGACCTGATTTGGCATACCATTTCACAATAGTATTATTTGGCTGGTCTGTAAAAAAGACATTCCCCATTTTATCGACGGCTGGTCCCTCAGTAAAAATGAAGCCACTCCCAATTTTTATAAGTTTTGCTCCATTTTTTACGATAGAAGCATCATCAATTATTTGTCCAAAAGAAGAATGGACAAAAAGTATATTGATTAAAAAAAGACAACGAGCAAAATGATTCATGTTCAAAATTTTTAGTCAATATAACAATAAATTATGGCTTAAAAAACATCTGACAATGGATCTTTGAAAGATATTCCATTATCTAAAGGATCTCTTGAAAGCAAATTGAATTCGGCCAGCGCGTGAATAATCAGTTCCATAAAAATAAGGGTATTTTCTTTTTCACTTCCGGCATATTTTTCAGCTAGTTTTTTCAGGCCTGCCACCTTTTCCAATCGGTTTACATATTCATTTTCTGGTAAATCCAACGGCAACTCCAAAACATTAGCATCTGAAAAATAAGCTTTTAATGTCCCATAGGGATCTCTTTCATTCCCTTTAGATAGCGCATCGGGATTGGGGAAAAGTTTTAGGAAATAATTTTTGATAGCCTTACCAAAAAGTGCCATTGCTACAGCTTGAGGTCCTTCCTGTTCCCCTTCATAAACGAGTTCAATTTTCCCTGTAATAGCGGGAATAATTCCCCAGAAATCACTGATTCTTGCTACGCCGGTTGATTCATTATTTAACAATAATCTTCTTTCTACAGTAC
>BJGN01000303.1 GCA_014190515.1 Bacteroidota bacterium | reverse complement strand
CTTAATTGCACATATTTATACATTTCCATTAAGAATAACAAGGAAAATCCTCCGCCAATGGCCAGATAAAAGTGTTTATACCCTGGATATTCAAAACTAAATAATTCACGCAAATAAGGGACCGAAATAAGTAAAAACATCATGGTGCTGGCAACGAAAAGGATGATTTTCAAGGAGATATTATCTTCAAAAAGAACGTCAATGGCATTTCTGGTTTTGGATAGGGTAGTAAGAATAAGGAAAATATTTCCAATGATTAAGGAAGTAAAGGCTATAGCCCTAATTTCTCCTTTCGTATGTCCTTCCTGCATGCTGAAAAAATAAACGGTCAATACCATGGCTAATAGGATAAGGCCAACCAGGGAGCTCTTGAAAATTTGTTTGAGTCCAAAAAAGGCCATATTCGGATCTCTGGGTGGTCTTTTCATAACCCCAATTTCTTCTTTTTCAGACTCGAAGGCAATTGAACATACAGGATCAATGATTAATTCCATGAATACAATATGCAAGGGCATGAGTAAAATGGGTAAGGCTGGGAAAAAGGCTGGTAAAAGGGCGAGTCCGATAATCGGAATATGTATGGCAATGATGTAACCCATGGCCTTTTGAAGATTATCAAATATTCTCCTTCCCGATTTTATGGCCATGACGATAGAACTGAAATTATCATCCAATAATACCAGTGAAGATGATTCCCTGGCAACATCTGTCCCTTTTCCTCCCATGGAAATACCAATATCAGCTGCTTTTAAAGCCGGCGCATCATTTACACCGTCCCCAGTCATAGCGACTACTTCCCCGTTTGCTTTAAGTGCTTTAATGATCTGAAGTTTTTGTTCAGGAATAATACGGGCAAAAATATTGACATGCCTGATTTTCTCCTTTAATTCACTTTCCGACAGATTTTTTAAGTCATGACCGGTTAAAATTTCATCCTGCTCATTGAGACCTGCTTGCTTCCCAATATTTTTTGCCGTTTCCGGATAATCACCCGTTATCATAATCACCTTTATGCCAGCAGAATAGCACTGTTTTATTGCTTCTGGAACCTCTGGTCTGATAGGATCTTCAAATCCAAGAAAGCCCATGAATTCAAAAGAAAAATCTTTTTGAGACACTGGAAATTCTCTATTTTCTACTTTCCCCTTAGCAACACCCAAAATCCGTTGTCCTCTTTTAGCCAGTATTTTTACTTTGGAAAGTAAATGAATCCTCTCTTCGTCGGAAATATGACATAGCTCTAAAATCGCTTCTGGAGCCCCTTTTGTGCCAACATAAAGTTGACCAATTTCATCTTCTAAAACTCTGGTCATAGCAAACAAATCTTTGCTAAGAGGATATTCCTTTAGTAAGGAAAATGAAGGGGACTTACTGGAAGGAAGTGTTTTCTTTACAGCATAAATGGCCCTTTCCATGGGGTCTATACTTTCAGGGGGACTGGCCAGAATGGCGGTAAAAATAAGCTCCTCAATATTTTCAATGTTTTCCTCAAATTCATTTTTTTCAATGATAAAATGCTCCTTAATTAAGGTAGATAATACCATGTTATTTTGCGTTATGGTACCTGTTTTATCACTACACAAAACGGTGGCTGAACCTAAGGTCTCAATAGCAGAGGGTTTTCGGGTCAGGACATTTTGCTGAGATAATCTCCAGGCGCCAATAGCCAGAAAGATAGTTAGCACCACGGGAAATTCCTCGGGAAGAATGGCCATGGCAGATGCCAGTCCAGATAAAAGGGAAGCGATGAAATCTCCTCTGGTTAGGTAAAAGGCAAAGACGACTAATACACTTAAAAATCCACCAATGATGAATAGATTTCTAATAAGAACCTTCATTTCTTTTTTCAAACGGGTAGGGTCCTGAACAATTTGTTGTAAGGATTTACCGATTTTTCCGAATTCTGTATGAATGCCAATGGCAGTTACCTCCAATTTACCGCTACCTTGTACGACCAATGTACCGCTAAAAACTTGTGAGCTACTTTCCTGTGCCAGGGTATCTTTCGACACAGGAATAGACTCACCCGTAAGCATAGATTCATCGACGGAAAGATTTGTACCATGAATCAAAATACCATCGGCAGGTATGCGTTCTCCTTCATTTATAAGTACAATATCACCGATAACAATCTCTCTACCAGGGATTTTAACCGTCTCTCCATTTCTAATGACCATCGCTTTGGGTGACGATAATTGTCGCAGAGATTCAATGGCTCTTTCCGTTTTTTGATATTGGTAAAAGGT
>BJGN01000302.1 GCA_014190515.1 Bacteroidota bacterium | reverse complement strand
TTGATACTATGGAACGGGTGGAAATATTGAGGGATTTGAGAATGGGTGGATTTGATGTATTGGTAGGGGTAAATTTACTTCGTGAAGGACTGGATTTGCCAGAGGTATCTCTCGTTGCCATTCTCGATGCAGATAAAGAAGGATTTTTAAGAAATGACAGGTCATTGACCCAAACTGCAGGTCGTGCGGCAAGAAATGCGAATGGTCTGGTTATTTTTTATGCAGATAAAATAACCGATTCCATGCAGAGGACCATAGATGAAACGGAGCGTCGGAGGGTTATTCAAATGGCCTACAATGAAAAAGAGGGCATTACGCCTGAAACTGTTTTCAAAAGTAAGGAGGAGATTATGCAGCAACGCTCCATCCTGGATATTCGCGGTGGTCGACCAACAAAGACAGTCGATTACAGCAATGATAAGGTTGCAGAACCTGAAATGGCCTATATGGATCGTGATCAGGTAGAAACCAAAATAGCCCAAGTCGAAAAGAAAATGAGAGCCGCTGCTAAAGATTTAGATTTTATATTGGCTGCCCAATATAGGGATGAAGTGGTACAATTGAAAAAAAAGTTGTAAGGGGGGGGGTGGATCCTGTCTTTCAGTTTGGTTTATGTCGGTAATAGATGTGTTGGTGTTGTTGATTCAATATGGTTTTTGTCGGTAATTTTTGGTTTTGAATCAGGATTTTCAGGATTTACATGATTAAAGATAACGTCGTTGGTGGGGGTGGCATCGTATTAATGGAAATGAATACCTTTTATGTGCTTTTCGCCGCTGCGATCATCGCAGCGGCGAAAAGCCCGGAAATGAAAGCACCATTTAAAAATAATCTTCCGAATCAAAACAGAGACGTTATTGTTAATCCTCGAAATCCTGTAAATCCTGATTCAAAACCAAGTTACACGCAACCTTCAAAATGAAAATCACTCCTTCAAGTTTTAACTATCTGCCGTCGAGTAAATTTCCCAATCCACCTAAAATACTTCCTTCATCTTTTCCACCACCCCCGGTTTGTGGTGCCGCAGAGAAAATTCTTTGCGCCAGGCGACTAAATGGCAGCGTTTGAATCCAAACCGTACCCGGACCTTCCAAGCGAGCATAAAAAAGACCTTCTCCACCAAAGAAAATATTCCTAATTCCTTTTACCATTTCAATATCATAATGAACATCGCGGGTTAAGGCAACTAAGCAGCCCGTATCTACCAGAAGTGCTTCACCCAAAGCGAGTTCCCTTTTAGTTACATGACCACCTGCATGTACAAAAGCCATACCATCACCCTCCAGTTTTTGCATAATAAAACCTTCACCACCAAACAAACCTCGCCCCAATTTTTGGGAAAATTCAATACCAACATGGACACCTTTTGCAGCACAAAGGAAAGCATCTTTTTGACAGACTATTTTACCCTCAAATTTGGATAAATCAAGGGGAATAATTTTCCCAGGATAAGGAGAAGCAAAAGAAACCCTCTTTTTTCCAGTGCCCCCATGAGTAAAAGCCGTCAAAAAGAGACTTTCGCCTGTAAGTAAACGCTTTCCTGCTGTCAAAACTTTATCCCAAATACCCCCTTTAGCTTCTTGATGACTACCATCACCAAAAATAGTGGCCATTTTAATTTCTGAATCCATCATCATAAAGCTTCCTGCTTCAGCAATTACCGTTTCATAAGGATCCAATTCAATTTCAACATACTGCATTTCCTCCCCAAATATCTGAAAATCAATTTCATGTGAATTCATATTGTCCAAATTTATTTTATTAAAAAATGATTGTAAATTTACAAAATAATTAAATAATAAATAAGTTGAGAATTGCACTGAATGCCCGATTTCTCATAGAGGGTAAAATGGAGGGCATCGGTTATTCCTGTTGGGAAATATATCGGCGAATGATTGAATTAAACCCTCAACATACTTTCATTTTATTTTTCGACAGACCATACTCCACTGTATTCACGACGTTTAAAAATGTAATACCTGTTTGTTTGTACCCCCCTGCAAGACATCCATTCTTATGGTTCATTTGGTTTGAATGGGCCATTCCAAAAGCTTTAAGAAAATGGAAAGCCGATGTATTTTTTTCCCATGATGGATTCACAACTTTGAAGACTACCATACCCTTTTTTCTAACCATTCATGACCTGGCTTTCCTAGCCTTTCCTAAACAGGTTCCTTTGTTGGTTTACCATTTTTATAGAATTTTCACGCCTTTGTATTTGAAAAAAGCGAATCACATTTTCACTGTTTCG
>BJGN01000301.1 GCA_014190515.1 Bacteroidota bacterium | reverse complement strand
AATCAAAATTTCTGCCTTTTATGTCAGAAAAATGGCTGGAGTTAGTTCAGTTTACTCAAAACCAAGCCCATTCACTTGGCCTGGGTGTTGATATAACGCTTGGAACTGGTTGGCCTTATGGAGGGCCAATGATAGATCAAAATTCTGCCGCAGCGGCACTGGAGAAATTTGAAGTAGTATTTTTAGCTACAGATTCTTTACGTATTCCTCTGGATAGCCTTAAAATAAAAGCCTTTCCTTTGGGCATTCTCGGGGCAAAGGCAGAAAATGAAAAGGGGGCAATAATATGGCTTGACCTTGATGAAAAGAAAAAGGGTAGCTTACATATTGTTCCAAAAGGAAATTGGAAAGTAACTATTTGGGGTGTAAAACCCACAGGTCAAAAAGTAAAACGTGCCGCTCCAGGTGGTGAAGGGCTGGTGATGGATTATTTTAACGAGGAATCTGTCCTTCATTATTTGAATTATTTTGACTCTGTCCTCATTAAACACCCTGGAACATTGAGTCCCCGTGCGTTTTATCACGATTCTTATGAGGTCTTTGGAGCAGATTGGACAAAAAATTTGTTGAGCGCATTTGAGGAAAGAAAAAATTACTCTTTACTTCCCTATTTGGGGGTATTAAAGGATACTTCACATGTTGATTTTCCTTATGTAATGTGTGATATCAGAGAGGTTTTATCTGATTTACTATATGAATCTTTTGGTTCCAAGTGGACAGAATGGGTGAAAAATAATAGAGGCCTTTCCAGATTTCAGGCACACGGATCACCTGGTAATTTGCTCGATTTGTATGCATTATCAGATATTCCTGAAACAGAATCTTTCGGATGTAGTGAGTTTGGTATTCCAGGATTAGCTTGTGACGAAGATTTTGAAGAAGATCGGTTCGGGCGCCCAAATCCGCTAATGTTAAAAATGGCCTCTTCGGCAGCCAACGTAAATGGGAAATCATTGGTTAGTTCAGAAACAGGCACCTGGTTGGCCAATCATTTTAAAGTGAATTTGAGTCAATTAAAACCACAAATAGATGAATTATTTGTTTCTGGAATCAATCATGTTTTTTATCACGGAACAACGTATTCACCTAAAGAAGTGCCTTATCCGGGTTGGCTTTTTTATGCCTCTTCAAATGTAGGTTTACAATCTCATTTTAAAGATGAATTTCATTTATTGAATAAGTATGTGACGAATGTTCAAATGGCATTGCAGGAAAGCACTTCAGATTCGGATGTGTTATTGTATTTTCCTATTCACGATCTGTGGAGTACCCATAAAGGTTCTCATTTGCTTCAACTCGATGTACACAAATATGCTAAATGGTTTGGTCAAACGCCTTTTGGACAAACGGCTACCTTGCTTTGGGATAATGGTATTAGTTTTGACTACATTTCTGACAGACAATTGAGAAATTTGAAAGTAGATGATAAAGGACATTTATATAATGACTATATTTCTGTTGCAGCACTAATCATTCCTGCAACAACTTACATTTCTGAGCTTACTTTTCTTCATCTTCAGTCGCTCTTAAATGCTGGAGCAACTATTTTGTTTGCAGATAAATTACCTGAGAAATTTTCTGGTCTTTCTTCCAGAATAAGAATGTCAGAGGTTAATAGTGGACAGCTAAAAGCAACGGTTAATTTGTTACCGGACCTTGAAAAAATACGCTCCACAAAAGAACCATGGAAAAAGCACGGCATAGATTTTATCAGGAAAAAGACCTTGAAGGGCTATGTTTACTTTTTAGTGAATCAGGGGTCAAAAGAGATCAGGGATAGTATATCTCCGGGTATTTTTTCTTCAGAATATGAGTGGATGGATCCGCTTTCAGGTCAGCGGGGGCGCATATCTTCAAAAGGTAAAATATGGGTGAATCTCTCGCCTGGCAAATCTATGTTATTATATACTTATTTTTCTGGCGAAACGAATGAAAAATGGATTGATAAAATAGAGGGTAAAAGAGTAGAAATTGGAAAAACCTGGGATGTTTCATTCAACGGATTATTCGAAAATACGGTTATCCCATCAATGAAAGTGGATTCACTTCCATCGTGGACAACCTTTGGCTCAAAAGAGCTGGAGTTTTTTTGTGGAAAGGGCGTTTACACGACTACATTTAACTTTAGCAAATTACAGAAACATCATAAATATGTGATGCTAAAGTTCGATCAGGTAAAGGAAACAGCGGCAGTTACCATCAATGGATTTTACTGCGGAACTGCCTGGTCTTTTCCCTTTGAGGTTATGGTTCCGG
>BJGN01000300.1 GCA_014190515.1 Bacteroidota bacterium | reverse complement strand
TTAAATCTGGTAAAGGGATTGAAAGTAAGGACTACTTTAGGTGGTGATTTTATTTTTGAAAAAGATAAATTATTTAAAGAATACCTCTCAGATGCAATTTATAATCCTACTTCCCTAAACGAAGGAAGGGTTTTTAATCAAAACTTAATTTGGAATTCGACGGCTACATACGATAAAAAGTTCGGTAAACACAAAATTTCTTCTTTGTTAGGTACTGAGGTTATTCAAAATCGTACCGATTATCTTGGAGCATCTGCCAATAATTTTAGGAGAACAGATCGTTTATTCCGTTACCTTAATGCCTCTGTGGCTGATGACATAAAAAATGTTGGCGTTTCAGGTATTGCAACTGAATGGAGTTTAGTTTCCTACTTTGGACTGGCTTCCTATAACTATAATGATAAATATCTCTTAAGTGCAGCCGTCAGAAAAGATGGTTCTTCCAGATTTGGAAAAGATAATAGATGGGGTATTTTCCCTTCTCTTTCTGCAGGATGGATTGTCTCTAATGAATCATTTTTAAAGGGGAGTGATTTTATTTCGGAATTGAAAATTCGAGCCAGTTGGGGAAAGCTAGGTAATCAGGAGATAGGTGTTTATCCATATAGCTCCCTAGTAAATACGGGTGAACGCGTTTATACTTTTGGAGATAGGATAGTAACTGGTGCCTCTATTCTGGAAACAGGAAATAGTGGTATTAAATGGGAGTCAAGTACGCAAGCTAATCTGGGATTTGATCTAGGTTTTTGGGAGGATAAACTGACAGTTGTCGTTGATTTTTTCAAAAAAATATCAGACGATGTGCTTGTCAGAGTTCCAATACCACAATCGGGTGGTTCGCAAAGACCACCTTTCGTAAATGCGGCGTCTATAGAGAATAGAGGTATGGAGGTTGCATTAGCTTACAGGTCTGGATCTAAAAATTTCTCCTATAACTTTACGCCTAATTTTTCCATCGTTAGAAATAATGTTTTATCTATTGCCGGAAGCGAACCTATACTCGGTGGATTCGGGCTTTCTGATGGTCCATTGACAAAAACAGAGCAGGGTAGGCCAATTGGTTCATTTTTCCTGTGGGATATGGAGGGAATCTTTCAGACTCAGGAACAAATAGCTGCCAGTCCATTTCAATCAAAAGATACAAGACCAGGTGATATCAAATTCAGGGATATCAATAATGATAACGTCATTGACGATAAAGATCGTTTTCATGCCGGAAATCCATTCCCTGATTTTACTTATGGCATGCAATGTGGTTTCAATTGGAAAAATCTTGATTTTTCCCTTTTGATTCAAGGTGTTCAGGGTAACGATATCTATTTTCTTTATGGAAATTTTGCTTACGAAACACAATCGAGAGGCTTTAATTCTTATACTGAAATTCTAAACCGATGGACACCCAATAATACAAATACCAATATTCCTAAAGTAAGTATTGATGACAGAAACGGTAATAGAAGACCGTCCACACGATTTCTTTATGATGGTTCCTACATGAGAATCAGGAATATTTCATTGGGATATGATCTCAAAAAATTACTCCGCTTAGATCAGATCATGGCATTCAGGGTTTATTTAACGGTACAAAACGCACTCACTTTTACAAAATATCCTGGCTTGGATCCTGAAATTCAGGCGAATGCCAATGATACCCGGGGGCTTGGCTTATCATCAGATTTAGCTGTTGGTATCGACTGGGGCACAGTTCCTTCTCCCCGCACTTTTGTTGCCGGAATTAAGGTTGACTTTTAGATAATATTGATTGACAATGTATAACATAGTTTTTATGAAAAGGGAAATGAGGTTTGCGATTATTTTAGTTTTATTGCAACTTTTGTCATGCGAGGCAATATTGGATAAAGAGCCCATAGCCATATTGGACGCAGGATCATTTTTTCAAACAGAAAATGATGCGGTTCAGTCCATCAATGCCGCTTATAATCCTTTACTTTTCAATAACGCTAATAACAACTTTTTATGGGCATTTGCTGAAGTAACAGGTGATGCAGCTATTCCCGGAGGTGATGGTTCGAGGCCAGGTATTGTGGAGATGGAAACTTTTTCTTATACTCCACGTACAGAGGAGCTGAATAGTTACTGGAAATTGCAATATAAAGGCATTACCCAATGCAATCTGGTACTTGATAATATTGCAAAAGTTAATATGCCGGAAATAGCAAAAAATCAGATTATCGGGGAGGCACTTTTTTTAAGATCATATTATTACTTTTTACTCACGCAGGTTTTCGGGGATGTTCCCTTGTATCTTAAAGTTACGCCC
>BJGN01000299.1 GCA_014190515.1 Bacteroidota bacterium | reverse complement strand
AAAATGGAAAGAAGAATTCAAATTTAAAGATCCAAATTCAACTATGAAGAGCCTTTCGGAGGACATAGATATTCCTAAACATCATTTAGCCTATTTTTTTAATCAAATCAATAATGAAAAATATATTGACTGCAGAAATAGATTGAGGGTTGAGTACGCTATGGAAATATTGGGCAGGGAACAAAAATATGATAAGACCATTGAGGTATTAGGCGAGGAAAGTGGGTTTAGGTCCTACTCTGCATTTATACGAAGTTTTAAGCAATTCACCGGAAAATTGCCAACAGATTTTATCAGGGAAATTAATCACTGATAAAATACTAAGGTTACGTTACCTTCTTGTTCACTTTTAAAGTTCAAATGGAAACAAATTCCTTTAGATAGTACAATCTAAAGGAATGCAAGGGTTAAAAATTAGGTTCAACCTATAATTAACCTCAGATTTGATGCTATTATTCACTCAAAAACATATAAATGATGTTTAGAATTTTAGCATTCCTATTGCTCCCTGTTATTTGCTTGGCACAAGTAAATTCAAAGGTGGAAAAGCCAACAGGCGAATTATTATCCAATGAAATATCTCCTAATGAGATAAATCGCAATGCTTCGTTTAATCTGGATGAGATTAAAGTGCGTTGGAAGAAGGCGGCCTTGGAAAATTGTACAGGGGTTCCGTGTGTGATTGCACCTTCCTTTACTTGCGGAACAAGTACCGTTTCAGACATTGATAACAACGTATACAATACAGTTTTTATTGGTACCCAGTGTTGGACAAAGGAAAATCTGAAGGTTACTAAGTACAATGACAATACAGCTATTCCATTAAATGCAACTGGAGGTCCTTCAGGAACTTCAATATCATGGTCAGTAACAACCGGGGTTTATACTATTTATGGTAATCAATTAAGTACAGAGGCGAATGCAACGAATTATGGATTTGTATACAATTGGTATGCAGCTACTGACTCAAGGAAAATATGCCCAACAGGCTGGCATGTACCTACGGATTCTGATTGGAATAAATTAGTAAAATTTACACATTCAGGAAATCCGGCAGCTGATACATCTTCTACTTCGACAACACAGAGCACTACTGCAGGTACTAAGCTGAAAAAAAATGATAATTTATGGACAACAAACTCAGGAACTAACGATTTCGGCTTTTCCGCTCTCCCAGGTGGTTTTCGTGCTGTCGATGGTAGTTTCAGCGGTATTAGGGACAATGCTTTCTTCTGGAGTGCTACTGAGTACGACACCAACTACGCCTGGTACCGCGCCCTGTTCAGCATCGTTGGCATTGTGAACAGGAGCTCCAGCGGCAATAAGTCGTTCGGCGCTTCTGTCCGATGCCTCAGGGATTGACTATTTGTCTATTTGACTATTTGTGGGAGGGCAATTGCGGGCGGCGAAAAGGGGGGGGAATGCCCCCCCAATGGGTCATTTTTAGTTTTACAAACTTGAAAAATAAATATGGGATTAGCAGAAGAAGGAACTTTGAAGAAAAGGGAAATAAAAATAGTCCTTTACAAATAAACATAATATTTAATAATATACATCTTTTAAATCCTGATTCAAACACCTGGCTGCGCGCGCATATTTTCCTATGGAGACTGGAGAGGTAGTCCTCGGTTTGGTAGGTGATACTTACTTATAGGGAATAATTCTTTGGCATATTGGTTTTGAATCACGGATTTAAAGGATTTTCAGGATTTCACGGATTATTGAGGATGTTTTCGGTTTGTAAGAAATTGATTTCCATCAAATATTTTTATTTCACCATAAAATCCCGTAAAGACGATGTACGCATCGTCTAATCTACAACACCCATCGCTTTTTTGCGACAGGTTTCCTCTACTGTTCCATCCCATTAATCAAAAAAATCACAGTTCAGACAAGAAATGCAGTCTCAGGCATTAATTGTAGGTTTCCTAAACTATCATTGAAATTGAATCCCTGAAAATAAGACGCGATGCGTCGCGTCTCTACTACGACAGGTTGCCTCTAGTGTCCCATCCCATTAATCAAAAAAATCAAAAAAATCACAGTTCAGACAAGAAATGCATTCTCAGGCATTAATTGTATTTTTCCTAAACTATCATTGAAATTGAATCTCCGAAAATAAGACGTGATGCATCGCGTTTCTACCGCGACAGGTTGCCTCTAGTGTTCCATCCCATTAATCAAAAAAATCAAAATAATCACAGTTCAGACAAGAAATGCATTCTCAGGCATTAATTGTAGGTTTCCTAAACTATCATTGAAATTGAATCCCTGACAATAAGACGCGATTCGTCGCGTCTCTACTA
>BJGN01000298.1 GCA_014190515.1 Bacteroidota bacterium | reverse complement strand
ATACGATAACACTTTCCAGGGACCTTATAATACGTTTGGAGGATAGCGAAGTATCGATCTCAATGGCCAATGCTTCCCGTGTGCAATCGTCCATGACATTGAAGGTTCGGAATTTGCGTACCCCCATGATGGTATCACAAATTAAATCCATGCTCCAGCTATGATTGACAACTATTTGCCGCTTGGTGGCAGGGCCCAGCCTTTTTTTGAGAACAGGTCCCTCAAAAGCTGGTTATCCATCGCCAGGTCGGCGTACATCCTCTTGAGGCGGTAATGCTCCTCTTCCAGTGTTTTGAGTTTCTGGACATCGGACACATCCAACCCACCATATTTAGCTTTCCACTTGTAAAAGGTGGCGGGGGCGATGCCCATTTCACGGCAGATGACCCCGGTGGCTACACCGGATTCATGCTTTTGAAGGGCCTGTACGAATGAACTTCGGTGAATCGTGATTTTTTCATGGTTTTTGAAATTAAAGGAATTTCTCTACTTTCAAAAGTCTGCATTTTAGGGGTACTTACATGCTTAACTTCATCATTATTATTGTTTCTAATATCTAACAACTTGTGAAGTTTCAACATAACATATTTAATTACAACTCAATAGTCCTTCGTAATTTAATTAATAAAAAATCTGGATTGCTCATCCTACTCCTCAATCTGCCTGTCTGGTAATTCTAAAACATCAGAGGCAGGCAGTTCTTTTCCGGCAATACCTTTGATGGAACCAAAGAGTGCCGAGATATTTTCCTGAACAGTCCAAATATGCTTTTCTCGCAACGCCCAAATTTTATGCATCGCTTTCTTTTCGGAGTTTAATTGTTCAATCATTCCGTCATAGTTTTCAACTATCCTTTTGATGATTTGCACAAATTCATTACTGGTTAGATAATTGTACAGCAATTCCATTTTATCGCCCTTATTTTCTTGCGCAATTTTAACGGATTTCGTCCTCATCAGCACTTCCCTAAGTACCAGTGACAGTCCTTTTACTTCGTTAAATCCACAAATCCATACACCATCTTTTTGCCCAAACTTATCAAAATCGGCAGGCATTGTCTCCGTTACGATTACAGCAATATCTGCTTTACACAAAATTTGATCTTGCTTGAGTTTTTCTATCCAATCGTTTCCAAAATTTTTGGTTCGTTTGCTTTCATAAACAATAGAGCCACACTCTTGCTGCATTGCATTTACAACCGTTTGAATACAATCTGCCCCTTTTACGCCCTTTGGCACTTCTTTTATGGTATCAAATGGGTATGAATTAGATAATAGCTCTTGAAGTGCAAGTTCTTGTACTTCTCCTTGAAGTTGCATTGAGCCTTGTTCGGCTTTACGCTTCATTTCTTCTGCAAGCTTCTTATTGTCTTCAATCTGCTTGAGTAGTTTTACTTTTTCCAACTCAAAGCTTTCACGTTCTTTAGTTCGAGCTTTTTCTTCTATTTCTCTTTGTCGTTCAAGAATTTGCTTTTCTACCTGAAGATCCATTTCTTCTTGTTTCTCTTTAAGCTGCGCCTCTTTTCTAAGCAATTCAACTTCTTTTTGTTTCAGCGTTTTATTTTCCGACCTACGCTTTTCATTTTCTTCTTCCAACGCCTTCATTTTTTCTTCATACGCTTCTACTGTACTTTTTTCAATTTTTCGTTTTTCAAGTTCTAAGGCCTTAGAAAGTTCAGCCTTAATAAGTTCATCTTGCTTTTCCTTTTGCGCGTTTAAATTTTCTCTTTCTTCCTCGAGTTTTCTTTTTTCAATATTTAATTTATCTGCCTGTTCAGCAACTTTTTTCTCATATTCAGCTTTAAAATGCGCTTCCAATTTGCTGGATAGTGCTTCTTCTACATCAAAATTGTGCCCACAATTCGGGCAAGTTATTTTATCGTTCATAGGGTTGTTATTTAATGTTTATAATTTATTTCCATTCCAGTTTTTCCACCCTTCCACAATCATTACCATGGCGAGGGTATCTAACTCGCAATAGCGCAAGAGGGCATTTGCAATGTGAGTGCGCTGTTGTTCTGGCACTTCTGCAAATTGCAAATAGTTGTAGGCGGTTAGTGCTGCGCCACCATCGCCCACCTCGTCAAAATCTTTAATTAACTCATCCAAAGTATTTCGGTCATATTCTTCAAAAACCGGAGGTAATGTCTTGTACGGGTCGTCATTCTTGCCTGAGTCAATCCAGATGTGGTCATCAAAATTCAAACTTTTGATAGCCAGTTCTTTGCCGTACATTCCCGTTGTGCCATACTTGTTTCTGAGGAAAGTGCTGTCTTTAATAATACCCAGCAAAATTTGATTCGACGAATTTCTGCCGTTGGCTTATGGTGAGTATTAATAG
>BJGN01000297.1 GCA_014190515.1 Bacteroidota bacterium | reverse complement strand
TCCCGGTACAGATCAATCAATGGACGTAAACGGTGCTGCTCCCCACCAAGTACAGCTACCATTAAGGGAAGTCCAAGAGAACCTGCCCGCGCAAAGGAAGCGGGTGTTCCACCTACGCCCAACCAGATGGGGAGTTTGGCTTGCATAGGCCTTGGATAAATTGCTTGCGATTGCAAGGAAGGTCGAAATCTCCCCTTCCAGGTGATTACCTCTTGTTCATTGAGCTGCAATAGCAGATCCAGCTTTTCTGCAAACAGGGCATCGTAATCTTGAATATTCAGACCAAAAAGGGGAAATGCTTCTGTAAAGGAACCCCTCCCTACAACCAGTTCGGCACGACCTTGGGAGAGTAAGTCTAGCGTAGCAAACTGTTGGAATACCCTTACTGGATCTGCTGCGCTGAGTACGGTCACTGCACTACTCAATCGAATCCGGGAAGTGCGAGCAGCGGCAGCGGCCAAAATCACCGAGGTAGCGGAATCTAAAAATTCCTTTCTATGGTGCTCCCCGATGGCAAATACATCCAGCCCTTTTTCATCGGCCAACTGTATGCGATCCAGCAATTCGCGCAATGCATCTTGAGCGGTACCGACAGGATTTCCTTGAGCATTCGTCACAAAGGCAGCAAAACTATCTATACCTATTTCCATGGGTCTTCCCTTTTATTAATTAAAGTTTATTCAAATTATTTATTCTTCCAGGATTCAAAGGTTGAATGGTATTTGGTAACAAAAGATACAGCTGACTTGTTTCACCTTAGTCCGCTGACAAATAAAGAAAAAGTCATCATTTCTGATCGCTTGTCCAGTGCACTGGTGAGTTCCAGGAAAATCTTTGGATTGTTTTGTCGAAGTTAAATTTTGAAATTAGGTTTTTTCACAACCTTACGATCTCGCGCATGGTGCAGTGGGGGATCTGGAGCAACACACTTGATTGTCAGCACGATGTACTAAAGTAAGAAAAGATTTCAAATTAGCACTCAAACCTCCATTGCAGTAGACACGCATAATGAACAGTTGCGGCTATAATTTCCTAGGTAAAGAGAATGTTTTTCCTAATGATTGGGAATTTTAAGATTTTTGTATCTTTATAATGTAGCATTAGTGCAAGAATTTTTAGATCAAACCAGGAAGAGAATCTCCAATGGTGTAGAAATAACTTTTACTAAAAAGGCGAGTGATGAACTTCAGGATTTAATGCTTGATTTTGATATTAATGTATCAGATGTAGAGGCTGCCATTGAAAATCTATCGCCTGAAAATTATTTCAGAGGAATAGATCCATCAGGAGGTAAAGATTTCAATGTTTGTGCTTTTTGTACTACCGTGGGGAAAGATAAATTAGAAATTTATCTGAAGTACGGGGTGCAGATTGCCGGACTACAAATATTGCTTTTTTCTAACCATGTACCAGATTTCCCAATGATTTATCCATTTAAAAATTAAAATGATGGAAACTAATAAGGTATTGACAAGAGAAAATATTCCAACTGAAGAATTAACTACCGTCGTGGAGAAACTTTATAAAGGTATTAAACTAAAGTATACTGAAGTCTATTACCTAGATTTTTCCGTTAATGAAGAAACTGAAAATGTAGATAAAAATTTAAAGGAAAAATATTATACTAAGACTCAGATGGAACGGAATATGAAAGCACTTAAGAATGCCTATCTTGTTGCTAAAGGAGCTGCCTCACCAAAAGAAATAATTGATTTTAGACTCAAATATCATATATCGGCCTCTACATTTAGTATTATTTTGGGTTTTAGTAAAAACACTATTTCAAATATTGAAAATGAGGGCATTACTTCGTTATCTACTGGTCGGCTGATAAAAATGTGTATAGAAAATAAAAAAATCATATATGATTATGTGCAATTATGTGATTTAATAGATAATGAAAAAAAAGAGGAGATTTCTAAACGTTTAATGGTAGAAAACACCTAATTTTTTTCTATACTTGTTTTAGTCACTTTTATTTTCTTTTAAATATTGGCCATTGTTCATAACTAGTATATAGTATTTTCTAAATATAATTTTTCAATACATCGTCAAAAGGACTTTTAAACCTTTATATGCTGGATAATACGGTCACCATTTTGACCATAAGGTCCATACGGCAACTATGAGCATTCCGATAGCGGAGATTATTAAAAATATTTGCCAGATAAAATGAGGGGTCAGCTTTTGAGGTGTTTTAAAATACCGAAAATATAGGGCTGCAAAAGCGAGCATCGGCAGCATGACAGCCTGGGCGATGCCCGACCAGATGATCATTGATTTTGGTGCCTGAATGAACAGGAACAGGATTAACGCGGCAATGGGCCATGCAAAAGAGAGTATTTTAGTCCATTTTTCATGTGTTTGAGCATCTT
>BJGN01000296.1 GCA_014190515.1 Bacteroidota bacterium | reverse complement strand
TTGTATTTAAAGTTACCTGCCAAAAGCAAAAGCTCGGTCAAACACTTTAGTTTAATGATATAATGACGAATATCTGAATGATGCCAGCTTAGGATATCTTCCAGGCAAGCTTTTCTATTTAGCATGTTTTTCTCATAATGAGGACCAATACCGCCACTATTTCTCGGATTGTAATGGTAAATGGCTGTCCATATATTTATAACATGAATGGGTTCCTTTTCGCCAATTTTAAGAAAAAAGTGTAAATCTTCGTTAATAAAATAATCCTTAGGAAAGGATTTCTCATTTAAAAGACTATTGTGGAAAGCGGCTGTTTGAAAATTTTCAAAGGGATATGCATTCCTTCCTTTTATTCCTATAATATTTGACTTTTTTGATAGTTTTCCGTTTTCATAAATAAGCATCCCCGTTCTAAATACCTTATAGGTATCATTTTTCAAAATGGCTTCATATAGGGTTTGAAGATGATTCGGTAAGTATTCATCATCGCTGTCTTGAAAACAAATATAAGTTCCCCTAGCATTAGAAACACCCAGATTTCTGGCGGTACTTCTACCTTGATGTTGTTGGTAAAAATAATGAATATTATGGGATGAATAGTTTTGAATCAAGGCAAAGGTTTGATCCGTACTTCCATCATCTATGATGATTAGCTCCCAATTTTTAAATTGCTGGTTTAATATACTTTTTATAGGGATGTCCAATTTATCTGCCCTATTATAGGTTGGAATGATAATGGAAAAAAAGGGTGTTTCAGACATATTAAGGTATGATTTCCAATAATCTGTGTAGATGTGATGTTACTGTTTTTAAGCCATATCTTTCATTTGATGTATATTCAATTTCATATTTTTTATCCGCCAGAAATAGAGGATTTTGAACCAATTTTTTTATCCATCTTACCAAATCTAACTCATTTTCATACACCATAACTCCAGGAATGGGTTCCTTAGATTTAAAATAAAAGGAAGGCATCAACATTGGGGTTGGGCTTAGCGCTATATCAGAAAGATTTCCTGTTATTTTAGTTTGTCCATAAAATTCAACAAATGCCCCAACATGAAATTTATGTTTCATTGGGCAAACAACACAATCCATCTGTTTCAAATGTGATATATAATCTTTTTGACTCAATCTTTTTTCTATAAAATGGAAAACAAGATATTCATTTTCATAAGATTTTATCTTTGACATGGTTTTTAATTCATTTCCACAGCCAACAAAATAAAAGTTTACTTTTCGATCAAGTTTTTCAGTTGAAAGCTTAAATAATACTTTTACAACGAGGGATACATCTTTGAAATAGGGGTTCAGGCTACCAATCATGGAAAAATTCACATCAGGTGAAGTATTTTCTTTTTTTTCTGGAAAAGAACTATCACAGACTTTTAGGGGTAAAATACTTGTATTATTAGGAGTTAATTCAGGAAAATTATCCAGTGCATATTTTAACATTTCTGGTTCAGGAAAGGAAAAAGCAGTGATTATATTCTTAAATTTTTTTAAATCTTTAAAATAATTTTGAATAAGACATTCTTTTATAAGGAACTTGGTTAGCTTGACTACATCTGTCCAACTTTCAGGGAATATCAGATGTTGAGTAGGATTAAAAATTTTGTTGATATTATGAATTCGCAACACTAGAGTCTTTCCCTTTAAAGGTAAATAAGCATGTACGCTCTGAGAAATAGTGTTTATAAAAACAAGGTCTGATGCAAGGATTACGTCAAGGTTATTTTTTATGCATTGGGCATGGAGCATATCATTTGGGCATAATGTCCATATATGTTCTTCTTTTACTGGAACCGCGTCTTTGATGATGTCATAAATTTCATGTCTGGTGATAAAATGGACAATTAAATTGTCATAAGAATGACCCTTGTCAAATATCTGTGCTAAACCAAAAATACATTCCGGGTGAAAATCCAACTCAATGATACATATTGATTTCATAGTAGGTCGTCTAACAATTCTGAGAGTTTACTCTGTTTATTATCCCAACTTAATGTATCCTTTAAATGAGATGGAATATGTGGCGGTTCGTAAGCGCCGTTCAGCCATAGCGTATATAAATTTAAGAGTTCACTCTTTAATTTTTCCAAATCTTCGGTTTTTCCATACTGATAAACAGATCCAATATTTAAGGTTTTCAATAAATGCGACAAATCGCTATTTTCGACTCCTTTGACCAAAGAAATGATATAATTTCCTGCGCCTATGTATTCATATAATTTAGCGGGTATAGTACCTCCCTGACTACCCTCGGACCAAGTTAACATGAGGTTGATATGGGATTTTTGTTGTATTTCTAAAGAATAATTTCTCTCGGAAATATTTTCAATGGAGAATGCATTAAATAATAAAGGATAGGTATCACAAAATGACTTCCATTTGGCGA
>BJGN01000295.1 GCA_014190515.1 Bacteroidota bacterium | reverse complement strand
TCCAATAAATAGTATCGTCGGATTTAAAGCTGATGGTTATTTCCAGAATGCAGATGAAGTGAAAGCATGGGCATTCCAGGATAACAGAACAGGTGCCGGTGATGTGAAATATCTGGACTTAGATGGAAGTGGAAGAATTACCATAGGTGATGGGAATACTAAAAATATGGGTGATTTAGTTCATTTTGGTTCTACTTTGCCTCGTTATTTATTTGGCTCTTCCATTAATTTTAGCTGGAAAGGAATTGATTTTGTTGCCTTTATTCAAGGGGTTGGAAAAAGGGTTTTCAGGCCAGAAAGAGAAACAATTGCCCCTTTAATGGTAACCTGGAAACAAGCATTAGGCATTCACAGAGATTATTGGACACCAGAAAATCCTAATGCGCTTTATCCAAGACCTTTTGTAGGCGGTACGCATAACTATCTTGTTTCCGATAAATGGTTGTTGAATGGTCAGTATGCCCGGTTAAAAAACATCCAATTAGGATATACTTTACCAGATGCATGGACCTCAAAAGTTAAAATTTCACGAGTTAGGTTCTTCCTTTCTGCTCAAGATATTCTGACTTTCTCAAAATTAGGTAGTTACAAAGGTTATTTTGATCCTGAACAGCGAGATAACGTAGAAAATGATTACCCATTCTTTGCCACCGCTTCTTTTGGTGTAAACCTTAGCTTCTAAAAGATGATTGAAAAAACTGTTCTAAACTTGTTTAATCTTATGTCCATTATGAAATCATTAACTTATAAAAGGCTTTCTATTTTACTCTTTTTCATAAGTGTTTTATCTTGTGAAGTGGAAAGATTGCCAGAAACTTCAATCAGTGACCAAACTTTTTGGAGATCTGAAACTGACCTGATTGCCGCTACCAATTATCTGTATACCTTTATACCTGGGTTCAATAATGAGGATGTTTGGTCTGATGATGCCATAGGATTGGCGTCAAATCAAATCAGTGATGGTTCTAGATTGGCTCCTTCTACTGATGCGAACTACTCAGAACCTTACCGGTTAATTCGTGCCGCTAATAATATTATTGAAAAAGCTCCATTAGCAGCCTCTAATGTAGCTGCAGCGACAATAGACAGATATATTGCCGACGCTCGGTTTTTTAGAGCTTGGGGTTATTTTTCTCTGGTTCAAAAATATGGAAATGTACCCTTGATTTTGAAAATATTAAGTGATGAATCTCCTGAATTGCTGGAACCTGCAAGTCCGAGAGAAAAGATTTTCGACCAGATTTATCAGGATCTTGATTTTGCCGCTGCAAAACTACCCACAATGGCCAGTTTAGGAACGGCTAATTATGGAAAAATATCAAAGACAGCTGCACAGGCTTTTAAGGCAAGAGTTGCTTTGTTTGAGGGTACCCGTGCTAAGTTTCACAGCTATGGTGACCCCAATAAACACTTAAATGTAGCTGTTGAAGCTTCTAAGGCAGTTATCGATGGAAGACAACATTCGTTGTATTCAAATTATTTTGATCTCTTCCAAATGGCTGGAGAGGGTTTTGCCAATAAGGAAAACATCATAATAAAAGCTTATGGTGTCAATTTGGCTGACCGGGTTTTAACCCATACTTATTTCAGAGGTACATTGGAAAATGGAAATAAAAATCCCACTAAAAGCCTGGTTGATTCTTATCTTATGACGGACGGTTTACCTATAACCAAATCTCCATTATATAAAACACCAGTAGTCTCTACGGACGTTTTTACTAATAGAGATGAAAGGCTCTCTCATTCTGTGTTTAAAAAGGGTGACCCATATATTTTTACCAAAAAGATTTTTGATATTTCGCCTTTGGTATTCCAGAAAACTGGCTTTTGTTTCAGAAAATTTTCTAATATTGATGACTGGAATAATCAGGCCTCTTTTATAGATCGCCCAATTTTAAGATATGCAGAGGTGCTTCTAACTTATGCAGAAGCTAAATTTGAACTCACTAATTCAATTACTGATGCTGACCTTGATATCTCTATTAATTTATTGAGGGCCAGGGGGAAAATAGCAAAATTAACGAATGCCCTGGTGTCTAACAATAATTTAAATATGAGAGATGAAATTCGAAGAGAACGTCGTGTTGAATTAGCTCAAGAGGGACATAGATACTGGGATATCATTCGTTGGAAAATTGCTGAAATTGAACTGCCAAAACCTGTTTTGGGTAATTTCTTCTTTAAAGCTGAATTCGGTACAGCTACCACTGTAAATCTTACTCCTGACAATTTTATACAGGTTACTGCCGCTAGTTTCAGAAGATTCGATCCCGCTAAAGATTATTTATGGCCAATGCCATTGAACGAAATTTCTCTAAACCCTAATTTGAAACAAAATCCGGGTTGGTAATTAAACAGCTTCATAAAAACCGTTTCGATAGTTATTCTGTCGAAACGGTTTTTT
>BJGN01000294.1 GCA_014190515.1 Bacteroidota bacterium | reverse complement strand
AGGCAAAAATGCGTTGAAAACAGGTAAGTTTTCTTCTTCAGGAAGAGGGGTATCAATTTGCACAGGTACTTCAACTGTTAATTTTTCGCTCCACTTCCTGTCGGCATATTTTAACCATTGATAACTTAAGAATAAGCCTGGTAGTGCCAGTAAAGAGCCGAAAAATAAAACCTGCCCAAAATCGACTGGTATAATACCTATGGCGCCTAACATCCCCGGATGGGTGGGGGTTAGGCAATGAACAGAAAATAGGGAAATGGCTAATATCCCATTCAGAAAAGGCATGGAATAGTTCGATTTTTTCGAAATCCCTTTTGTTAAAGAACTGAGGAGTATAAATCCTGTGTCGCAAAACAAGAGTAAGCCACTTAAAAATCCCGTCATGCCTAAAGATAAGGGGGCGTTTTTATGGCCTAATTTCGATAAAAACCATTTTGCCATGATCGATGCTGCTCCGGTTTTTTCCAGTATGATGGCAATGAATGATCCTGAAATAATTAGAAAACCAATATTTCCTATCGTTTTTCCAAATCCCTCTTTCATTAATGGTAAAACCTCTGCCAATGGCATGGTTGCCAAGGCTAAAAGGAGGGATACCAAAAATAGGACGATAAAAGCGTGAACTTTATATTTCGATGTTAATATAATAAGGGCTAAAACGGAGCTAAAAATCCAAAAAACAGGGTATAAATGTTCCATTTCAGCTAGAAGGGTGTTAAAGAGGATTCTGCATATTGCTTAAAGTTATCTAAAATAGCCTGCCAGCCCGCCTGCTGTAATTCTTCAGAATTTTCATGTTCGGGTTCAAATCTCTCCTCGATAATGGTTTGATCCCCTGATTTTTCAAAGTAAACAAACATTTTCCGACCATCGCCTAAGGTAATGTCCAATGATTTTTCAATAGTTATTTTCTGATAAGTACCCCAAAAATCAAATTGAAAAGAACCATCTTTTGCTGCCATTAGATGATGAAATTCTCCTCCCTCTACAAGATTATTTTCTGCCGATGGACAATGCCAATCAGGACTGGCAAAATTCCATTTGGTTACGTGATGAGCAATTGTCCACTTTTCCCAAACTTGCGAAAGTGGAGCATTAATCGTTGCTTTTACAGTGATTAATTTCATGATGTAAGAATTAAGTTAATAAAGACCGGAACAATATCAATCTATGGCTCTATCCAAATGCACATATCCACCATCGACATGAATTAACTGACCTGTGGTATGGCTTGATTTTTCCGATAAAAGAAAGGCTACCATCTGTCCGATTTCCTCACAAGTGGTCATCCTGTTTTCTAATGGAATTCTCTGATTGATTTTTTTAAGCATTTTCTCAGGCTCCGGTAGGGTATTTAGCCATTTTTCATACAATGGTGTCCAACTTTCAGCCACAACCACTGCATTTACACGAATTTGGTAAGGTAATAATTCTACGGCCCATTCACGGGTCAGGGCATTTCTGCCCCCATTCGCAGCGGCATAAGCGGAAGTATTCCCCTGTCCTGTTTCAGCAGTTTTAGAAGTGATATTAACGATGGCTCCTTTCGATTTTTTTAAATAAGGAAGAGCATGTTGAGCCAATAAATAATAGTGTACTAAGTTCCGGTGAAGAGAAGCCATAAAGTCAATATAATTGCCTTTTTCAAGACCTATCCCATCATTTACACCAGCATTATTTACCAATCCATCTATACTTTCAGTTAATTTTACGGCCTGTTGAACAGCGTCGGCACACGCTTCAGGATGGATTAAATCGGCAGTAATAGCAAAGCCCTTATTTCCAATGCTTTCCAGCATTTTTAAATTATCCTCTTCATTTCGGCCAATAATAATTGGAATAGCACCTTCCTCAGATAAAATTTGAACAATACCTGCGCCAATACCTTTTGCTCCGCCAGAAACCAATATATGCTTACCTTTTAGTCCTAAATCCATGGTAGATTACATTTTTGGCATTTCATAATCCAGGGAAAAATCAATAGCAACCTGCCTCATTGTACCTAATCCCTCAATGCCCAGTTCCATGACATCGCCGGGTTTCAAATAAATAGGAGGTTTAAATCCGAGACCTACCCCTGGAGGCGTTCCCGTTGAAATAACATCACCCGGAAGTAGGGTCATAAAACGACTGATATAAGAAATGAGTTCAGGGATGGAAAAAACCAGATTTGAGGTATTACTATTTTGAACTTTCTCTCCATTTAAAGAAAGCCAGATGGGTAAATTATGTACATCGCCAGCTTCATCGGGAGTCACTAAAAAGGGACCCATCGGGGCGAAAGTGTCACAACCTTTGCCTTTGTCCCAGGTGCCACCTCTTTCCAACTGAAATTCTCTCTCTGAAACATCATTATGCACACAATAACCGGCTATGTGATGTTGAGATTCTTCAGCAGAAACAT
>BJGN01000293.1 GCA_014190515.1 Bacteroidota bacterium | reverse complement strand
AGAGTAATTCATGAAATGTGGGATAACAATATGCATCTCATGAAATTTTCAAAAAAGTTAAAATCGGGGGAAACGTATTCTTTTGCGATTACCGGGAGCTCCATCACCTCAGCTCATCATGATGACCCGCTGAATGAAGCGGAGAGATTAACTATTTTTTCGAAACTGGAAGGGAAAGACAGGTTGATAAATAATCATAAGGCCGCCTGGCAGGAACTGTGGAAAAGTGATATTCAGATTGTTGGTGATGAACAGGCTCAGCAAGATGTGCATAGTATGCTCTATCATTTGTATTCTTTTGTGAGGGAAGGTTCAAATATGAGTATTTCCCCCATGGGGCTCTCTGGATTGGGGTATAACGGCCATATTTTTTGGGATTCTGAATTATGGATGTACCCCGCTCTATTGGTAATGCAACCCAAAATGGCAAAATCCATGATTCAATACAGGTTTGACCGCCTGGAAGCCGCACGACGCAATGCTTTTAATCATGGTTACAAAGGGGCTATGTTTCCCTGGGAAAGCGCTGGGACTGGGGTGGAAGAAACGCCTGTTTGGGCGTTAAGTGGCCCTTTTGAACATCATATTACCGGATGTGTCGGTTTTGCCGCTTGGAATTATTACGCGATGACGCAAGATAAAGAGTGGTTGAGGAACATTGGCTGGCCTCTGTTAAAGGAAACAGCTGATTTTTGGGCCAGTAGGGTAGAGCGGAAAGGGCCTGGAAAATATGAAATTAATAATGTCGTTGCCGCCGATGAATGGGCTGAAAATGTAGATAATAATGCATTTACCAACGCGGTCGCCATTACCAACTTGAAAGCAGCAACCAAAGCGGCGCTTTTACTTGGAATCGTTCCCGATGCCGATTGGTCTCTTGTTGCTCAGAATATCCCAATCCTTCAAATGAAAGACGAGGAATCAGGAAAAATCATTACGCAGGAACATGCAACGTATAAAGGAGAAGGAATCAAGCAAGCGGACGTAAATCTGCTCGCATTTCCGTTAAAGTTTATCACTGATACTGCACAAATACGAAGAGATTTATATTATTATGCCAAAAGAGTTCCCGATCAGGGGACGCCTGCCATGACACATGCCATTTTCTCGTTATTGTCCTCCAAACTTGGAGAATCAAATAGAGCATATCAATTTTTTAAAGAATCTTACGAGCCTAATTTAAATCCTCCGTTTCGGGTCATTGCCGAAACAAAAGGGGGGACGAATCCTTATTTTGGCACAGGAGCAGGCGGTGTTTTGCAAGCAGTTTTAATGGGATTTGGTGGACTCGATCTGACAGACAAAGGTATCAATCAAGTAAAATCGAGCCTACCTAAGCATTGGAAAAAATTAATAATCACTGGTGTTTTGGGGAAAACGTATGTAGTGGAATAAGATTACTGCATTTTTTCGAATTTTAAATGAATTAAATCTGAGGTATCCATAAAAATATGGGTAATGTTTCCTTTTTTATCCATGATGGGGCGTATAGAAGTGAAAAAAGGGCGAGCGGAATATTTTCCATCGGAAGTCTTTTTCACTTCTGCTTTACCCCGGATAGGATGGAAACAGTATAAAGTATTATCTAATAGCTGAATTGAATATCGGACATCCATTTCTTTACAAAAATAATCGCCAAGCCATGCCTGTGCATCTAGTAAGCCCATCGGTAAAGCATCGGTTGCCTTTGTAGTAGTTGTCTTTGGTATTTCATTTTCCGGAGGAATAGAAAATAAGAGGGACATGATTTCTTGCGTTGTTTTAATGGCATCAAAGGAGCTATAATTACTTTTAAGTATAATCACCTGATTCGTTGAAGGTATCCAGGTAAACGCAGTGCGGTAGCCAGCACTCGACCCGGTATGTTGCCAAAAGGGAATATTCACAAAAGTATCATTTTCAATACCTAAAGCATAATTAAGGGTGTCGCCATTGGTCAGAACGGCTTTTTTAAGTAAGGAATAAATAGGTGGTTCCCCCTGTTTTCCTGCATTGGTTAAATGAATAAACCATTTTTCGATATCGTCGAGAGACATATAAATACCCCCTTGCCCAAAGGCAGTGCTATTGTCATATACAGCAGTCCATTGGTTATTTGATGGACTATAGGAATTTGCCATATCTGTAAAAATTTCACCTTGTTTATCCATGACAAAAGATTTGTTCATACCTAAAGGTTGAAATATTTTGTCATTCAAATACGCCTCAAAGGATAAATTACTTACTTTTTGGATAATTTCCGCCAGGAGCATATATCCGGTGTTACAGTAACTAAAGGCAGAACCAGCGGGAAAATTTTGACCTTCTGACACCTCTACCAAATGCAGGGCATCTTCCTGGAAAATAGGATGGCCCATTCTACCTCCCTGAAGGGCAAGTTTACTGTATATTTCCCTCAATCCACTGG
>BJGN01000292.1 GCA_014190515.1 Bacteroidota bacterium | reverse complement strand
AAGGTAGAAGCACCGCCAGAAATTTAGGAATTTCTAAAGCTAGGGGAACTTATATTTGTTTTCAAGACAGCGATGATGAATACTTACCGAATCATCTTCATACCCTTTATGAAGCCATTTTGAAAAATGATACCTATAAGGTATTTAGAACGGGGATGCTTATTTATGAAAACGGGATACCATCAAAAAAATCAAGTATTATAGGAATAAAAGGAAGAAATACTTACCCATTTGAATATTTCACTACCGCGGCTTTACATAGGAATCT
Source organism: Bacteroidota bacterium (assembly GCA_014190515.1). Classification (GTDB taxonomy): domain Bacteria; phylum Bacteroidota; class Bacteroidia; order Chitinophagales; family Saprospiraceae; genus BJGN01. Next base: position 2,150 of record BJGN01000292.1, on the reverse strand, counting down.
TTTAAATGATATATCCTTTCCAGTTACATATTATGTTAACGAAGATTTATACTTTTTACTAAAAATTGGAGAAATAGAACCTATTTATGTTATAAATATATGGACAGCCATTTACCATTACAATCCGAGAAATAGTGGCGGTATTGGTCCTCATTATGAGAAAAATATGATGAATAACAGAGCCTGCCTGGAAGATATCCTAAGCTGGCATCATTCAGATATTCGTCATTTTATCATTAACAAAAGGTGTTTGACCGAGCTTTTGCTTCTGGTAGGTCACGTTAAATACAATCCAAAAAAGATACCAGAAGCCATAGTAAATAACATCACTATTTTCTGTCGGTTTCCAATAGCATACACTTACTTATGTTTTCGCATCATTTATGTGAAGTGGGGGGAATGGTCCGGTTTATATCGAACGAAGGATCGTTTTTAGAAAAAAGTCTATATATAAATATAGGAAGCAATAGTATTTTTATCCATTTCTTAAAGGGTAAGTCCTTCTTGAATAACCATAAAAAATCATATTCAAGAAAAGATTTCCACTTTTTTACCTTGAAAGACCATGCTGATTTTATTGGGATTTTTTGAAAAAAATGCTTTTTTGATACCATTCTCCTGTAGTAAACCGCTTCGCTAATTTTCTGGATTGAATTTTCCGTATGAATGAAATAGATAGCTTTAGCTATTTTAATATCCGCAGAAATTACCTTTGCCTCTGAAAATAATCTTAGATAGAAATCATGGTCTTCCCCTTGTTTTAAATGTACGTCAAAACCACCTGTTTTTTGAAAAATTGATTTTCTAATGGTCAATCCATTCAAGTGCATATTAAATCCAACAAGGTAATCGTTAATATTTATTGCCGAAAATGACCTTGAAAAACCCAATAATTCATTATGTCGATAAAAGGAATTTAAAATAAACTGCTTTTCACCCTTTTGCAATTTGATTTGAACAGAATTAACCACTGCATCTATATCGGAATTATTTAAAAACAAAGAAACATCGGACGTAAATCGTTCAGGCAAATAATAATCATCAGCATCCAAAAATGCTAAATAATCATGACTCGCATGATGAACACCTACATTCCTTGAAATAGCCGCACCGGAAATGTTGGAGTTATTTTGTAAAATGATAATCCGATCATCCTTTTGCTGTAATTTTTCAACTAAATCGAGGCTATTATCTGTAGAATGGTCATCAATTAAAATTAATTCGCCTGTTTCATCCTGATTCAAGGCAGAGGAAACACTCTTTTCAAGAAAAGAGAATGCATTATGAAAAGGAATGATAACCGATACTTTCATCAAACTAAAATCTACCTAAATGATAACTGGTTGGTGCAAAGATATATATGATCGCTCTCTGCCATTGGTAATCTTTTATGAAAACAAACTTGAACAAAGCTTCTGGTATTCTTTTTATAAATAAACCAACAAAGGAGAATACTAACAATTTAAACCTAAGTAAAACACGAATATCACAGTCAAATCGATGACCTCTTCCTAATGCAAAATTTAATTTAATCATATTTAGAGCGGTTAACCTATATTCATGAACGAAATGCCAGATTTTCAAATCTGGATCAAACCCAATTTTACCCCCGGCATTAGCGATCCTAAATTGTAATTCCGTTTCTTCAGCATAACCAAATTGCTTGCCTTTCATCCCAAATTTATGGGAAAAACCATTCAATTTCGTCAAAAAGGATTTTCTATAAAGTACCACACATCCATGTGGAATATAGTAAGGGCATTCTGAAAGTACAGTTGAAAATAATTTATTTGTCCCATAATCCTCTGAAATCCATTTGGGTTTACCTTTTTTAAATTTGGCATAATACATACCACCGATGCAATCAAAAGTGTTTAATTGAATTAATTCCTTAACCCTATCCAATAAAGAATCAAAAGCAATAGCATCATCATCCAGATAAAGAACCCAATCACCTTTAGCCTCAATGTAACCTCTGTTTCTGGCATTACTAAGGCCTTTATTTTTTTCAAATAGGTATTGAATGTTAATATCTAAATACTTGAACTGATGAATCTTTTCCTGGATTTTAATTCTCCAAAATTATCAAAAACTAAAATTTCAACACCACTAACCATTTGTTTTACAACAGATTGAATACAATCCATAAG
>BJGN01000291.1 GCA_014190515.1 Bacteroidota bacterium | reverse complement strand
CAGTTTGTGTCTGAGCAAACTAAAGGCAAACCCTTCCGGGGTTCCTACTTGAATTTCATGACCAGACTGAAATGGCATTGTCATTTCATCCAAAAATTTGAGGTGGACTGTAGTTATGAGAACCAATGTATCAATGCTGGTTATGAGCTACTTGAGCACGAAAAGAACGAAGTATTTATAGCCGCGTGGGAAAAGGGAGAAACAGGATATCCATTAGTGGATGCCTGCATGCGATGTTTGCAAAAAACGGGATGGATAAACTTCAGAATGAGAGCCATGCTGGTCAGTTTTCTTTGCCATCATCTATATCAGGACTGGCGATCTGGTACAAAGCATTTAGCCCGATTATTTTTAGATTATGAGCCCGGCATTCATTATCCACAATTTCAAATGCAGGCAGGTACAACGGGTATTAATATTGTGAGAATGTATAATCCAGTCAAGCAGAGTAAGGACCATGACCCTGATGGAGTTTTCATAAAGCAATGGGTACCTGAGCTTTCAAATTTACCTGGTGAGTTAATTCACGAACCGCACAAAATGACATTAATAGAGCAATCTATTTATCGGGTAAAAATAGGTTTTGACTATCCATTTCCCATTGTGGACGTAGAAAAAGCAGGAAAAATGGCGAGGGAACAAATTTGGTCTCACCGAAAACATGCGTTGGTTGAGCAAGAGAGCCGTAAAATATTAGGCATACATACGCGAAGAAAAAAAGCCAACCGGGGCGGGATATAAATATTCAGCTAATGGGTGAAGCGCTCCTTTTTTTAGGTTAGTAAATAGCCAAACTCGGCAAGGCGACGTTTCAAAGGAGGGATATTACTTTTTGGTACAATAATCAAATACCCTTCCGCCTTAAAAACAAGTTTTTTGATGACCGTATCCTGGGCGAGAATTTGAATAAATGCCTTATTATCAGATGGAATACGAAAAACGGCACAATCACCATATAAGTCCATGGGATCTACCTTTTTAAACAAGCCATTAAAAAAGTCCTGCCAGTTTTTAGGCATCCCAGTGGGCACCATCTGTTTAAAGAGTGCAATTTTAGTATTTAAATCTTGTAAACTGCGCACATTTTTTAAAAAAATGGATGCATCTGTTTTAAAAGATAATGGGTTTAATTGCTCGGCAAAATTTGAAAAACTAACCGAATAAGGACTTTCTGCGCTGTCTAATTTAATGATCAAAGCACTGTCCGAAAGCGTGAACCCGTCTATTTTGGATTCAGCAGACATCTGATAACTTTCAGACAAACCGCAAACATAATCACCCAGCGCCGTTCTTTTAACCGCAATAAGTTTATCCCAGGGGGAATAAACTGCTGAAGTTGATTTCTTTTCACCTACCTCGTCATATACGATTTCACAAAGACCCAGAGCGGCGAAGAAAAAGAAAGTTCCTTTAAGAACTGGCAGTTCAATGGCATTTCTATGTCGATTATACCCAATGGCTACTTTAATATTACTTCCATCAGGCGCATCCATGGTAAGTTTTTCATACACCTCATTTCTCCCCAGAATATCCATCTGAAACAATGAAAAATCACAATAACCCAATATATTTTCTGTGGCAACGTACTCATTTTGAGGCAAATCTTTAAGTAAATTCAACATTTGCCCTTCATAAATTTTAAATTGATGGTTTTCAAAATAAGCTAAGCCTTTGATATCTGGAAGTAGCACCGTTGCCGACGAAAAACTATTTAGATAAGCCTTATGAAAGAACGCTTTTAAAATGTCTTGCGGTTCCACCAGATTTTTTTCAACCATGAAAAAATAAGGCATTACACTGGCGAGCATATTAGTTTTCAGATACTTATATTGTTTAACCGTTGTATCTGGAAAAAATTCGCGGATTTTTAACGTTCGCTGTATTTTACCCATGCCTGTTTGAACAGGACGTAACTTACTAGAATAGCTTATTTCATTTTGTTTGTAATATAGATTCATGCGGCCATAATCAGAAAAAAACTGGCCTTCTGTATTTGAATAAAAAGTTCCTTTTTCGGGTAAATCAGAAGTAGGAATAAGTTTTGCTGAAGCTGGAATTTCATAAAGTGAAATCAATGATTCGCGCAAAAGGCGGGGCAACCAGAAATATTGATCCAGTTGTTCATAAGCCCAGAAGGGGGATTTGCTGGGAAAAATATTAAATTTTTCCTTCACCTTGGGCTCCGTCATATAAAAAGAAGATTTTGGGGGTATTTTATCGACCACTTCAATGCCCAAAGTTAGTTTAGCCTCCGCGAATCCAATAAACTTATGTTTGACCAGGGCGTCCCAAAGTATTAAGACATCTTCTGGTAAGCTCTCACGAAAAAGGCGGTAGGGAAGACTTCCCGAGAATAAAATGGCCACTACCACCACCACATCCGATTTAATTCTAACGGGAATATTATTCAGATTAGCAGGCA
>BJGN01000290.1 GCA_014190515.1 Bacteroidota bacterium | reverse complement strand
TACTGTGTAATTCCAACACTGTAGGCATTCTCCAGTCAGAAAATCCGCCAAGAACTAAATCATTGGCATAAGTGGTAGCTTTGTCGAAAGTCATTTCGCCACCATCTACTTGTTGCCACATCAGCCCAGTAATGGTATCGGTAATGGTTCCATTGCCATTATTCAGGTAAAAAGGCGGATTAATATTATAATCTGCATCTTCACCTGGTGTATTGGTATAACTGGTAGTTTGTCCTGTATCGGGCAATCTTTTCATCGATTTCAATACAGATTGCGCCAAGGTAAAGTGAAAAGCCCCTAATAGAATGCAAGTCACAAAAAAATATTTAGCTTTATTCATTAGTTATCTTTCTTGCTGAGGTGAGATAAAAGTATTGTTCGGTCATCAACAATGGTATATTTTTTCCTTTTTTCAACATGCAATTTTTTTAATTCTGGAAAATATTTCAATGGGACAATGATGATACGACCATCTTCAAGTTTCAATGATATTTTTCCAGCTATATCGAAATTGATTTTTTCGATACAAATCTTGTTGTTTTTAAGGAAGGTTGTCATTTATTTGCTGTATTCAAATCAACTATTCAACAATTAATTTTTTGACTAATACCTGACGGTCTGTTTTTAAATGCACAAAATAAAGGCCAGTAGGAAAATGCATGGTGCTTATGTTTTCCTGAAAACTGCTTGCATTAAAAACCATTTGTCCGCTTACATTGAAAATCGCTACATTTTTTATGTCTGAAGATTTCAGCGTTTGTTGGGGGCTAATGCGTATTGATTCTGAGGCAGGATTAGGATACACCATAAATTCAGTACTTTCTATTTCATTGGTTGCCGTTGAAAGTTTACAGGGTACTGAACCGTTATAAGTTGAAATGGTTGTCCCTGTTGGATTCACAAAATTAAACGTGTAAACGCCGTTTGTATTCCAGGAATAATTCACCTTGTAAGTAGCAGTTCCAATGGTATAGGTTAGATTATAGCCTGTATTGGTAGCATTTGGCTCAAGTCCGGTAATAACCGCATTTCTTAGTGGGTCAGTCGCTGGCCTGGGCGATTTTGCCGATGCTTGTGGAATAATCTGATAAGTTGCATCTTCTGTTACTTTTCCCACCATGTTTCCAACCATATAAGGTGCATTTGCAGTTCCATGATAATGATAAACCCCATTGTAAAAATGTCCATGATTAGCGTCAAGGATAGTCATTGCCTTACCATCAGGTTCTACTGTTCCATATACTGCAAATCCATCCAAAGCATAAGCAATAGGTAATGTTTTAGATTGCTTATCATACAAATGCAAAGGCGCTGTATGATAATGATAATCGTCCGCACGGCCACAGTGACCTCCCCATTTATCTAATTGACCGTCTAAAAATGCATCAACGCCTGTGTTTGTATATGGATTAAAAATAGGAATTCCATTGACGGCAAGGGCTAATGCACCTCTTATAAAATGAACCTGGTTTACAGGAACGGGAGTTGATGCAATAACTGGATTTAGTGGAATGCTCCAGGCATTTGAACCTTTATAGCATTGAGGAATAGGTACTTGCTGCTGCCAGCTGCTTATGCCCGTCATCATAGAATGAGTGGTAGGAATACCTGTTGATTCTACATAAAAATAGGTGCTGTTCCACCAGGTTGCCACATTAGGTTTAAAGGCCAGAAAAGCAGAATCAATGGTTTTTGGATTGGTAGCCACGCCACTTGGGGGTGCTGAAAGGTCATTAAACCCATAAAAAAGAAAGAGGCCGCTAATGAGCGTTGCTAAACCCAAATATCGGAATCTTTTTAGGTATGATATATATAATACGCCCGCAAGCATCAAGCTTAAAATGAGGAGAAAGGGTCCTTGACTTGAGGAAGATTCAGTCAGGCTTTCTTTTAAAATACCAAGACTGTTTAATCTGGCTAATTGCTCCTTTTTTTGAAAAAGGTAATATTGGTCGTTTAAAGAAAAATCTGATAAGGGAACCGTCTGTATTTTTCCTTTTTCATCTTCCAAAGAGACCATATCTTCTTCTATGAAAAGAAAGGAGGCTTTTATTTCCTCTTTATTCTTTAGATGCCATGTTTTTAGCGAATGATGATTCACCGAACTATCATGTGCAAATGAAAAGGCATTGCCAATAAACAACCATAAAAAAGTAAGTAAATAATTTTTTTTCATCGTAATGGTTTGAAGCGAGTAAAAATTAGTTTTGGTGAATGAGTTTTTCTGTGATATTACCTTCAGCGGAATGGATATTTAAAATAAAAAATCCATTTACCAAAGTGGATGGGATGTCTAATGCATGAGACTGATTTTTTTGAATAAATGGTTCAAACCACTTTTTAATTAATCTGCCATTGATATCAGTGAGGGTGAAATTTACTTTATTGAGCGAGATTTCAGATGTAAATTGAATAGATTGGTTAAAT
>BJGN01000289.1 GCA_014190515.1 Bacteroidota bacterium | reverse complement strand
ACAAGAAAAACACCTCCCACATGAGGCTTGGCACGTGGTGCAGCAAAAGCAAGGAAGGGTGAAGCCTACCGTGCAACTCAAAGGTAAAGTCTATATCAACGACGATCCAGGATTGGAAAAAGAGGCGGATGTGATGGGTAATAAAGCTCAGGGAATAAACAAATTAACTATTTTAGAAAAAGAATTAAAGACAACTGCTTCTTCCTCCAATTTGATTCAAGCAGCCGGCGATCCAGGATTGGAAAAAAAGGCGGATGTGATGAAGTCTCTTCCACCTTCAGGAACACAAATGCCTACAATGCCAGTTCCTGAATTTAGTTTGGGTGAAGGATCAGTCTTAACACAACCCGATAATGGAAAACCACCTGTTGAACTCACAAAACCAAGCATTACGGATAATAATGGTATGGTAGGCGTTAATTTGGGCGGTGTTACTGCCAGACAACAAATTGGAGGAATGGTAGCCCTTGCAGATGTTAATGCTCCAAGTGCTGAAATAGGTATGGGCAATAATGGCCTGGCAGGAAAAGTTAATTTTGGCGGTGCATCTGGTATGCTTAAAAGTACGGCGGAATTTGATGACTTTGCAGCAACTTGGGGGGTTGGTGCTAGGGTTGATTTTCCAGGCTTTGAATTTAAGGAAGGCAAGGTGGGTATCAAAGAGGCTGGAGTAGCACCGATGGCTGGACTTGGCTTACATAGTAGAGATCCGGAGACTGGCGAACTAAAACCACTTGTAGCGGTCGAATGGAATGATGGATTAAAATTTTCTGCTGACCCGGAAGAGATTGACAAAAAGAGTAAACAAGAACCAAAAGACCCCGGTTTAGGAAAGAGATTTGATGGTTATGGTGAAGCTCTTTATAAAGAAGAAGGAGGAGCTAGTGCAATTGCTGGTCCGATTAATAAGAATGTAAGTGCCTCTGACGCTGAGACAAAAGATTTAAATAAAAAAAGCTTAAATGAAAGAATTTTCGAGATTGCTAAACAAAAACCAACAAGCAAATGGAAAGAAATATTAGATAGGTCTCATAAAGCTTTGGATAAAACAATGGGAGAAGATGGTGCTGCATTTGTTGGTCTGAATAATGATAATGATTCGGACGATGAAAGCCTCAAGGTTAATAGTATTCCTGACGCTGAGAAAAAAAATTTAAATGAAAAAAGCTCTTTACAAATCATTAACGACAAATTTAAAGAAGAACCAAAAGACCCCGGTTTCGAAAAACGTATGCAAAGATCTATTGAAGATGAATCTCTATTAGATGGACAAGGTAATGTAAAAGGAACCGGGGATAATAGTGACTCTGACCCTGGCTTGTTGAGTAATATTATTACTTCGGTGTCTAGTATTTTTTCGGGGTTATTTGCCTCCTCACCTGGGTCTGCCTCCTCACCTGGGTCTGCCCCTGAAGGTGGTGGTCATTTTAATAGTAATGATCCTTCGGATGATGGTAAGACTGCCCTCTCAACTGGGTATGACCCTCAAAGTCATTCGTATGATGATAGTGTGCCTGGCCCCTCAACTGTGTCTGCCCCTGATAGTGGTGGTCTGATTGATAGTGTGCCTGCCCCTGATAGTGATTCGGATGATGATAGTGATTCGGATACTCATCATTTTTGGGATAATTAATACCGAGATTTTTGATATTCCAATTTAATTATGAAAAAAAAGTTTAAATTTTATTATGTCAGCTAAATGGTAGTCATTATAAACTATTTACAGTGTTCAAAAATTTTAACCTGGTTAATTTCAGCTGCATTTTACATTTGGGAAGTATCATAAATAACCCGGAAACTTAATTAGACTTGATAATCTGGCAAATTTGGGGTGATGCGGAATTCATCCCAACATTCGATTTTTCTTTTTTAAAACGCCACTTCCAATGATATTAAAGGTAGGTGGATATATTTCTTGACTGAAAATAATCCCTAATTGACTAGTAGGCTTTCTCATAATCCACCACGATAACATTTAGAATCAGTTTTCATAATCAGAATATTTATGTAAAACAATTAAAATGAAAGAATATGTAAAAATTGGACAAATGAATAATCCTGATTTTCCAATCACTGATTGGAATGTAACCCCAATAAACTTGTGGGAGTATTTCGAGGAACCTAAAAATCTGACATTTAATGAGATAAAATTTGTCAATAATTTTGTTAATTCATGTGGACTTGATTTACATGGAGAAGATCTGTTGGAGGTCACAATGAGACCACCTGATTTAAAAAACTTTGTAGTTCATATAATAAGGTATCATGAATTACAGAAGATTCAAGACCAAAAAGGTAAATTCTTGAAAAAATAACCCCAAATTTTTTTTTTGATTTTTCAGGTTTTTTTTGACGCTTGAAGAAAACCAAATTTTCATTTTTTTGGTGTAAATTTTTTTTGGGGGTCTATCCCCCCTATTCTGATGGACAAAAA
>BJGN01000288.1 GCA_014190515.1 Bacteroidota bacterium | reverse complement strand
TCCGGCAGTCTTAAACTGCTTCAGGAAATCATCATGTAAGAGATCTTCTTTTTTCATTTTTCTAATCTGTGTGTTAAAGTTAAAAAATTATCTACACACAAATCGGGCATTCGCCTACCGCGGGTTCGGCATATTTACTGAAAATGGCTTCCAAGCCACCATGCTCTGTGTAAATGTGTTTTAATGATTGTATAAAGCATTTGTAATCAATGCTATTGAAGGTTCTATGGACAAAATGATCTAATAAATGAAGCTGATGTTCATCGTGAGACATGACAAAATCAAAAGGGGATTCACCCAGTAAATCCAACATGTGGGTCGCATTCCTGACAATCGTTTTCCGGTTTCCCCATGAAATGGTGGCAGCAAGAAATCCTGCTATCTCAATGTCTTCCTTCAAATGATATCGGTGAGGAATGCTCACAGGATCGTTTTCTATAAAATCGAAGGTGTTGTATGCGGCTACTTTTTCGTCTAAAAATGATTTTAGATCGGCATCAATCTTCATTTTTCGTTGTCAAACCTTATTTCCTGGATAAATAGCTTTCCGGCATCTATTTTTATATAAATATACACGCGAAATATCCCGTTTTGGGTATTTAAATTTCCAATAATATACGTCGAATCATTGCCTTTGGAGTTTCCCTGATGGGCCTGAGTAAATGATTTGACCGGATTTTTTACAAAGAATTTTTTTAACTGTGCGATAGCTTCCGCTTTTGACACCGTTGCCTCAAAGTCGGCTATGGAAACCTCAACCTGAGCATCTAAAAAACTACTCAAACCAACAGTGTTCCCCTCATTTAAAGATCGGGTGATGTCAGTGGTTATCGTTTGGAAAAATGAGGCAAGACTAAAAACTACACTTAGTAATAGATTCATGTATGGGATGTTTTGCGACTATAACGAAATGGTTAAAACAAAAAGTATAAGTATATTAATATACTACATAAACTATTTTATTGTTTTATACCTTACCTTTGTGCTTCAAAAATAAAAAAGTTTATGAGCAATTCCCGCGTACTATTAGCCATTTTAGATGGATGGGGTATTGGACAAGATGTTACATCTGATGCCATTTCTCAGGCAAATACACCATTTATGGATTATCTTCTGGCTAATTATCCTCATAATGAGTTAGTTACTTATGGAGAAGAGGTGGGCCTTCCCGAAGGTCAGATGGGTAATTCGGAGGTTGGACACCTCAATATTGGCGCCGGAAGGGTTGTTTATCAGGAATTGGCCCGTATAAATAAGGAAGTTCGCGAAGGTACTTTAGCTCATAATGCTACGCTACTGGAGGCCATAGAATATTCGGTAAGTAATAAAAAACCATTTCACCTGATGGGGCTCGTTTCTGATGGTGGGGTTCATTCGCACATTAATCATCTAAAAGCTTTAGTTGATATTTTGGAAAATGCAGGGGTCGCTGACATTTTTATTCACGCTTTTACCGACGGTCGCGATTGTGATCCTAAAAGTGGCTTGGGTTTTATAGCTAATTTATCTGATTTTCTGAAAGGAAAACGAGCAAAACTAGCTTCTGTTATAGGTCGTTATTATGCCATGGATCGCGACAAACGATGGGAAAGGGTTAAATTGGCTTATGATTTATTAGTATCTGGAAAAGGTATTAAATCAAACGATTTAGTGGCCTCTATATCGGAAAGTTATCAGGCTGGCGAAACCGATGAGTTTATTAAACCATTATTTGCCGCCAAACCAGACGGTTCTCCTACCGCAACGATACAGGATGGCGATGTGGTGCTCTGTTTTAATTTCCGCACCGATAGACCCAGGGAAATTACGCAGGTGTTAACGCAACAGGATTTTTCGGAATTTGGCATGACCAAAAAGGATCTTTACTATGTGACTATGACGCAGTACGATGAATCCTACCAGGGAGTTTTTGTTCTTTTTCAAAATGATAATTTGAATAATACCCTGGGCGAGATTGTCTCAAGGGCCGGGAAATCACAGATTAGAATTGCTGAAACTGAAAAATATCCTCACGTAACTTTTTTCTTTTCTGGTGGACGTGAATCCGTATTTCCTGGTGAAGAACGCTTAATGGTTCCCTCGCCGAAAGTCCCTACTTACGATTTAGAGCCTGCCATGAGTGCAAAAGGTATTACAGAACTCATTACAGAGGCTATCAGGACCAAAAAACCCGATTTTGTATGCTTAAATTATGCCAATGCAGATATGGTGGGTCATACTGGCGATTTTCAAGCTGCCATTAAAGCAGTGGAAACGGTGGATACTTGTTTATCTGATTTGGTTAAAACCGCCCTGGAAAACAATTATCATATTATCGTTATAGCCGATCATGGAAATTCTGACTATATGATTAATCCCGATGGAACGCCAAATACTGCCCATACCATGAACCCTGTTCCCATCATTTATGTGGCAGAAAATGCGTCAGAAAACAAGGTAT
>BJGN01000287.1 GCA_014190515.1 Bacteroidota bacterium | reverse complement strand
ATGGACGGAAAGGAAATAATATATGAATTTATTAAAAAAGCAAATCAAAGTGCCGTATTTCATTTAAGTGAGGTAAAAAGTGACTTGGATTTATTCCTCCTAAGTAAAAATGACCCAGATTTTTGTGTTAAATATAGTTCGAAAAATGGAGTGAGTTATGACAATATCTATTTGGAAGCAAGTGCTCCTCCTGGCATATATTATGTGGTCGTAGATGGCTTTGACCCTGATGACAGCTCCTATAAAATAGAAGTTCAATGCGATAAACCTGCTGGTAGTTTGGATTACACAAAAGCTAAAGATATTAAATGTGGAACACCTGATTATGGAAATACCAACTCAGGATTTTCTAAGAATCAATTTTATGGCTCAGGTTCTCCCACTTATTATGAGGGTAAGGAAATCATATATAAATTTATTTCAACTATTGATGGGGGCTTAGAAGTTATACTTTCCGATTTAACTAAAGATTTGGACTTATTTTTAATTGATCAAAATGGTAATGTTCTCAATCCAAGAGAAAGTTCCATACAAGCACTGTTAGAAGAGGAAGAAATTTTATTGGGTTCAGTTGAAAAAGGCAAAGTATATTATATTATAATTGATAGTCCGCTTGGTTTGGAAGGTGAATATAAATTAGAAGTGAATTGTTATCCAGTTTGTGTAGGTCCTGATTGTAATAACTGTCTGAATCCTCCTTGTATTCCTGATCCACCACATTGTAACGAAAGAATTAAATTAAATTGTGGAGTGAAAACACCTGGGGATACAAGGAAAAGTAAGTATTCAGAAATTGTTGCTTATGGGTGCGGAAATACAGCCAGAGGAAAAGAATTACTATATTACTTTGAATTAGCTACCGCCCAAAATGTTGAAATATCTTTGACAGATATTTTACCGGGCTTTAATTTAGATTTATTTCTACTTGATTCATGTAGCAGATTTAAAGCAAATTGTTTGGGATTTGGGGATAAATCAAATAATTCTGATGAAAAAATAACTGTTAATCTTAATGCTGGGGTGTATTATATTTATGTAGATGGATACAAACCCAGAGACGAAAGTACTTTTAATTTATTTATAAAATGTGAAGATATTGATTGTGACAAAAATCCAATAATGCTAAGTTTTGACACATCAAATGTCAACTGCTCTTATAATATTGAGGTTAAACCTAAAGATGGCGTTCCGCCATATACCTATAAATGGTCAAACGGAGTGACAACTGCTAAATTAACTGGCGTTCCTCCTGGCAAATATATAGTTACTGTTACCGATAAGAAGTTATGTAGCAAGGTGGATAGTGTATTGGTTAATAGTTCTTGCAAACCTGCTTGTGGTGTTGCAATTAAGGGAAATACCGAATTTGGTAAGTCAAATTATTACAAATATGATTGTTCAGACCATAAAATGGATGGGAATGAAATAATCTATGAATTTGATAATCCGTCCACTCAAAATGTAGTCATTTCACTTACTGATTTGGTTCAAGATCTGGACCTGTTTCTGATGGAATATGTGACGCCAATGAATCCCGACAGATGTGTCAAATCCAGTACCAGAACAGATGGAAGTTACGAAAGTATCTTCGTTGAAAATTTACCGAAAGGGAAGTATTACATTGTTGTAGAGGGCTATAATAAAAGGGAGAGCTCCTTTACTCTAAAAATTGATTGCCCTAAACCAAGAGGTTTTTTAGATTGTGCCAATGCACAAATTGTAGATTGTAATAAAACCTATTCAGGTAATACCATGCTAGGCGTTGCGAATAATAATTATTATGAGGGTAAATCTCCTGTTTATTACGATGGTAAAGAGCTGGTTTATAAATTTGTGGCGCCCCAGGGAACTTCAAGAGTTAAAGCATATCTCGAAAAGCTGACTTCAGATGTTGATTTCTTTTTGGTTGAAAATTGTGGAAACAATGTTAAAGCTACCCGTGCTTCTACGGAATCTAATTTATCAAATGAAGTAATTCTTTTTTCTCCTATAGACGGAAAAACCTATTATTTTGTTGTGGATAACCCTAAAGGTTTAGAAGGAGCCTTTAATTTAAGAATAGTATGTCAAGGTTGTCAGGGCTGTCCACCAGCTGAACCTATAGATTGCTCCAAAAAAACGCGCTTAGATTGTAATAAACCTCTGCCTGACAATAATTCTAATGGGACTTCCGGCAATGATTCTTATTGCACGGGTGAAGCATTGGGTAAGGAAAAATTATATTATTTTGAAATAAAAACAGCTCAAGAAGTAGAAATTATTTTAAACAAGTTAACTAAAGGTAAAAATTTGAATATTTATTTAATCAAAGATTGTGAACCTGACGGATCTTGTTTGGCTACTGGTAATAAAAGCGGAGATGCTGATGATGTAATCATAAAAAATCTCGCTGCAGGTATTTATTACATCTGGGTGGATGGATTTCTGGAAACGGATGAAAGT
>BJGN01000286.1 GCA_014190515.1 Bacteroidota bacterium | reverse complement strand
GAACGTTTTCAAGTACTTCTTATGTTCCTTTTGCGTTACGTAGCCTTCATCGAAAATTTTGATAGCGATTTCTTCCTCATTTATGGGAGAACTCTTACCTAGGGGTATAAATTGATTAGCGTTCCCGGTAATAACCGAACCAGGCACGGTTACTATCAATGATCCGATAAAAAAGCCTGCTTTTTCTATGTTTTCCTTAAATAAATTAGGCGCATATTTATTGTCAGGTTTAAGAAAAACGGTAAAAGTGTTGGTATTTAAGTCGGTAAGGACACTGTCAACACCAACGATGGTATTAAGTTGTTTATAAATGGCGTTAGAACACATAGAACAAGTCAATCCTGTGGCTATGATTTCTGCCTTTTTTACTTGAGCAAATATTGCGTTAGCTGTTAATATACAACAGGCTAAGGTTATAAAAAATATATTTTTCATAGTTTGAATATTAGTTGTTCCTTAATTGTCGAACAATGAAGGAAGATTAAAAAAATAAATGTTGAATAAAAAAATTAGATGCTAAGATATCTTTGGTGGCAACCAAATATCGGGATGGTTAGTATTAAAATAGCCGTTCAAATAATAGAACCTGGCTTTATACATTATATCTGAATTGGTGTAATTCGGGTTATTTACTCTTGGTGGAATGGTTTTTTGTATATCTGTAATAGGGCAATTACACAGTGGATCACCGCATTTACCCCCACATCCATTGTCTTCGCAGTCCTTCTCTTGATTTTCAATACAACACAGAGCAATGTTCTCTTCCATTTTGTTTTCTCTCATTTTGCAGCACATCATCTCCCGCTCCACAGGAATACCTGGGAGAAATTGGTTGAAAAGGCTAATTAAAATGATAAAAAACATAGTCGTCAGATCAAATTTTTACAAATTTAAATAAAATTTAGTAATGATGTTGAAAAAAAACAGGCTATTCATTTCTTTATTATTATTAAGTTTTTTAAATTAGATTGAAATGAAAATTCTATAAAGTTATGACGCAATTAACTCAGAATCGCAGAAAATTTCTTTGGTCAATGGGCGCGCTTTCCTTAACCGCGATTTCGGGCTCCTGGGCTTTTTCTTCTTCAAAAAAGCCTGGAAAGAAAGTAAACAAAAGGGATGTTATTTATTCGCTTATCGAGGGAAAAGTAAATGAAGATTATATACCTTCTGCATTTTTTGTTCACTTTGGTGAGGGTTTTAAAACGGGTGATGCTGCGGTGAACCGTCATTTAGAATATTTTAATTCCATTGATATGGATTTTGTGAAAATCCAGTATGAAGCGGAGTTCCCTCTTTTGAAGTCTGTAAAGAAACCAGAAGATTGGGCAAATATGCCATTTTATAAAAAGGATTTTTATGAAAAACAACTCTATGTTGTTAAGGAGTTAGTTAAAAAGGGAAAAAAACTGGCTCCGGTCATTGCAACGCTTTATTCTCCTTTTATGAGTGCGGGGCATTCGGTAACCGGCGATGTGCTTACCGAACATCTTAAAATGGATCCGGAAAAGGTTAAAAAGGGAATGGATATAATTACCGAAAGTACCCTCATCTTCGCGAATGAATGTATAAAACTTGGGGTAGATGGTTTCCTGGCGTCCACTCAGGGTGGCGAAGGGTTCAGGTTTAAGGATCCTTCAATTTTCAAAGAATATGTTAAACCTTATGATTTAACAGTGATGAACAGGATTAATGAGGCATGTTCTTGTAATGTACTTCATATTTGTGATTATGTAGGTGATTATGATGATCTTTCTCCCTTCGTAGATTATCCCGGACACATTGTTAATTGCTCAATGAAAGTGGCAAATAACATGCTTCAGCCATCTGATATTTATCGCCAGTTTAATAAACCCGTCTTTGGGGGACTCGAAAAAAGAGGTCCAATTTCTCAGAAAAGTCAATTTACTCTTACTTCTTCCGTTAAAGAGGTTTTAAAAAATGCTCCAGACCGTTTTATTCTTGGTGCGGAATGTGCCTTATTAGGAAATATTGACTGGAAGCAGGTTCGTATGGTTGTTGATATCGCTCATGGGGCGGTTTGATTTAAAATTTTAAGACGAAACACAAACAATCTTACTGTTGCCACCCAAGGTGGGTATAACCTTTATTTGGGTGGTAATCCTATCCTTCAATTCTGAAACATGACTGATGATGCCTATGCTTCGTCCTCGTTTGTATTGAATTTCTTCTAACATGGAGATAGCACTTTCGAGGGTGGCTGGGTCTAAACTTCCAAAGCCTTCATCGATAAATAAATTACCCAATTCAGCTTTTCCCGATGCCAGGTCGCTCAATCCAAGGGCCATGGAAAGGGATACCAAAAAGGATTCACCTCCCGATAAGGTGCTTTTGGCAGCCCGCCGGTTATTTCCCATATATTGGTCTATGACATATAGATGGTTCATGTCTTCCCCATCCTGATGCATATCCAATAAATAACGAGCATTAATTAAAGCAAGATTG
>BJGN01000285.1 GCA_014190515.1 Bacteroidota bacterium | reverse complement strand
AACCCAATCACCTTTAGCCTCAATGTAACCTCTGTTTCTGGCATTACTAAGGCCTTTATTTTTTTCAAATAGGTATTGAATGTTAATATCTAAATACTTGAACTGATGAATCTTTTCCTGGATTTTTAATTCTCCAAAATTATCAACAACTAAAATTTCAACACCACTAACCATTTGTTTTACAACAGATTGAATACAATCCATAAGAAAATCAGGACGATTATAAGTACAAATGATAATAGATAAAAAGGGATTAATCACGAGGTCATTAAATTTAAATTATGGCTTGAAAATAACGCTAAATAAACTATTTTACATCAATTTAACATAAAACAATGCGATGAGGCCGTTTTGGGAATTTATCAAAGGTATTTCGCTGTCAAACTGGTTATTCATAGCTGCTTTCTCAGGACTTCTGTTTGGATTAATATATCCAGAAATAACCTTACATTTCAAATTCATCAATGATATATTTCTTCGACTCATTAAAGCGGTTATTGCACCGATCCTTTTTAGTGTTCTCATCAGAGCTTTAGGAAATGCAGAAAGTGCAAATGACCTGGGTAGATTAGGATGGAAATCGCTTTTATGTTTTGAGGTTTGGAGTACTCTCGCGCTAATGATTGGCTGGTTCACATCGCTTCTCTTCAAATCTGGTATTGGCATAAACTTGGATAGTCAAGAGTCTGTAAATCAGACAAATATGACTTTAAATGACTTACTCGTCAACGCCTTTCCAACCAGTATTATTGATGCCATGGCCAGAGGTGATATCTTGCAAATTGTCATTTTCTCCTTTATTTTCGGAGTAGCCGCATTATCTGTGGGGGAAAAGGCAAAACCTGTTTTACAATTTACAGATTCCCTTGCAGAAATAGCTTTTAAATTTACCCAATTCATTTTTTTCCTGGCACCCCCTGCTGTATTTGCTGCCATGGCCATTACCGCATCCAGTGGACCAGAAACCTTAACAGGATTAGCATCTTTTATTTTCAGTGCCTGGATAGCTCAATTAATCTTTCTGATTGTTGTACTTTTTGGAAGTTTGATTGTTTTCAACATACCATTAAAGCGCTTTATCTATCATATCAAAGAACCCTTTTTAATTGCCTTTGCCACTACCTCCAGTGCTGCGGCATTACCCCAGACTTTAACTAATCTGGAAAATTATGGCATTCCAAAAAAGCTGATTGGTATTGTGGCGCCACTAAGTCTAAGTTTAAATCTGAATGGAAGTACTTTATATTTAGGGATGGCAACCCTTTTTGTCGCACAGGCAGCTAACATCCCGTTATCCTTTGATCAACAGATTTTAATCCTTCTCATACTAAAGGTTACCAGCAAAGGAGTAGCCGGAATACCCAGAGCTAATTTTGTGGTTCTGGCAGCGTTATTCCCAACTTTTGGGCTACCAACAGAAGCGCTTGGCCTACTACTCGGAATAGATGTACTTATTGATCCGGTTAGAACCAGTGTCAATGTGATCAGTCACTGTGCAGCTCCTACCGTAATTGCTAAGTGGGAAGGATTTATAATACCAAAATAAACTTCTTAGCCCTATATACCAATTACCAAAGGCTAAAAAGCAATAACTAATAACATTTTCCTAACTTTACTTTAATTTTAGCTACTCAACTACTTGATCTTATGAAAATGAATCGTTTAAACCTTATGTTCCTTTTCCTTATATTAGGCTTTGCATCAAACGATGCTTATAGTCAGGGAGGAATGACAGACAAATTCCGACAGATATATACGGAATTACCAACCCCAAACACTTACCGCACAGGGGGAGGTGCACCTGGACACCAATATTGGCAGCAAAAAGCTGATTACACTATGCAAATACGACTAGATGACGAGAAACAGCGTGTTTATGGTGAAGAAACGATTTCATATACCAATAATTCCCCCGATCAACTGGAATATCTTTGGCTTCAGATGGATCAGAACCAACAGGCAAAAACCTCAGATACCTATTCGACAGCTCCTTCAAATATGAAACAAGGAATGAGCTTAAATCAAATTCAGGACATGGAACCCTGGTTTGACGGGGGCTTCAAGCTCGATTTTGTGAAAGATGTTTCAGGAAAAGATATTCCTTATTCTGTAGTAAAAACCATGATGAGGGTAGATCCTCCAAAACCCGTTAAACCTGGAGAGACTTATATATTTAAAATCAAATGGTGGTATAACATCAATGATCGTATCAGACTAGGAGGCAGATCAGGTTATGAATATTTTCCAAAGGATAATAACTATTTATATACTATCGCACAGTTTTTCCCAAGAATGTGTGTCTATGACGATATAGAGGGCTGGCAAAACAAACAATTTTTAGGGGCTGGTGAGTTTACCCTTGCTTTTGGTAATTATACCGTTAGCCTTACTGTACCTTCAGATCACGTGGTTGCTGCAACAGGCGTTTTAACAAACCCTAAAGAAGTACTCACAAAGGATCAGTTCACCCGTTTTGAAAAAGCTAAATC
>BJGN01000284.1 GCA_014190515.1 Bacteroidota bacterium | reverse complement strand
GAGAAAAGGGAGGGGAAAGGAAGGAAAACAAAAGGATGTGCCAGTTTATCATAAATATATTTTGGAAAATTTTGCCCTTAATAAAATGGACCCTCAAAAAAGGAGTTTGGCGTATGTCAGTTATACTTACACTCCTGAAAAAGGATCTATCCAAAACATTAAATTCACCCCCAATTTCCAACAGGTCGCAGAGAGCCGATGGAGTAAAAAAAATAACAGCAACCTGACTACTATTGAAAATGATACGGTTGAGATATTCGGCGTATTAACCGAATTGAATACCTTAAAAAATATAGGGGATTGGAAATGGTCGGGAAGCCACGGATTTGACATTTATCATGACAAAGTAAACAGTAATAGGGTTCAAATGTATGATAATAATGCGCCTATAACCAAAAGGGGACTTTATCCTGATGATGCTACGCAAATCAGTTACGCTTTTTTTACTAATCAACATATTGAGAAAAACAAATTTCAGGTAACCCTTGGAAATCGTATCCAATTCCTATCCTTACAAATTCCCATTGACAATGGTCAGATTATAAATATTAAACCCAAGGCATGGGTAGGAAATTTATATATTGCACAAGCTATATTACCGAAGTTAAAATTGATTTACGGGTTAAATACCGGATTTAGAGCACCAAATATAGATGATTTAGGTAGTCTGGGTATTGTAGATTTCAGATATGAGATACCCAATTATGAATTAAAGCCAGAAAAATCGACACAAATACAAATAGGTTACAAATGGAATGGACCTAAATTTAACTGGGAAACTTATACTTATTATAATCGGCTGAATGACATTGTCATACGAAATAAGAAAGGAAATGAAACAATAGATGGTTACCCAGTTTACATCAAGGAAAATGCAGAAAACGGATATATTATGGGTATGGAGACAAATTTCCAGTATATCTTGAACAGATCTTTACAAATGACAGGGACCCTTACCTACACCTATGGTCAGAACATAAGTAAGAAAGAACCTATCAGAAGAATTCCCCCACTTTTTGGTTATGTCAATATTCAATATCAAAAGGAGAAATATTGGGCCAGATTATTTTTTCAGCTGGCTGGAAAACAACAAAGGCTTGCTGCTGGAGATATTTCTGACAATAGGATTGGCCGCTTGGGTACGCCCGGCTGGAGCGTAATCAATATATCCAATGGATTCAATTTCAAAAAAATAGATATAAATATTACGCTCCAAAATGTATTGGACAAGGATTATAAATTCCACGGATCTGGAATAAATGGGGTTGGGAGATCAATTATTTTTGGTCTTAGCTGGTCTATCTGAAGATTTTTCCTCACGTTCCTTTGCCTGTCGTTTCATTTCTTTCATGTCATCCATTTCAGGACTTTCTTTTAGTGCCTTCCAGTCAAATTTCTCATCAAAAGGATCCAATGCTTTCTGCGGGTCAAAAATTCTGGCATCCACAGGTAAGGCGATATAAGGAGAAAAATCAGGTTTATCGGTAAACATATCAGATAAATCGGAGGCAGAAGCATCATATTGATTCAGATAAGGAATACCCAATATATTCCAGAATGTTTTGAAAATACTACCGAAACTGCTATGAGTATGGCTGACATAATTACGTTTTGTATATGGCGAAATGGCCATGAGCACACTTCTATGGGCATCCACATGATCTACCCCACCCTGCGCATCATCTTCTGTTATCAAAATGAGCATATTTTTCCAATAGGGTGTTTTGGATAAAAACTCAACGATTCTACCTACTGCCAGGTCATTATCGGCCATATAACTCTCCTTAAATGGGTAACCAGATTCGGGTCTTTCCCCAGAACCATGATCATTTGGCAAAATTACGGTAAGCATACTTGGTAACCTACCCTTCCCTGAGCCCCATTTCTCATTAAACTCCTTTTCAAAAACAGTCATTCTGAATTGGTCAGGAATGGCCATATTGTAGGTGGCATATTCGTAACTGGTTCTATCTAATAAAGGGGTTGGCATCGGATAATTTGCTTTATGGCGAATGCCACCATATTTATAAGTGTCTTTGTAATCAGCAGGTTCGAACATAACCCCAAAACCAAAATTAAAATACGATTTATTATGTCTGAACAAATGATCCCACATAGAACCCGCTTCGTTATAATCTTCGGGAAAAATGGCACCAGCGGCACCATTTATGCCTAAATTCCCTGGAGCTTCTGAATTTTCCTTATGTTCCCTGTTATTTCCATAATTAGCTGGCGTCGTAGCCTCTACCCATTCATTAGGATAAGTATTTGCCAACCAACGATGACCGTCGGCTGAAACATCGGAATCGACATAAAAATTATCACTTATCGCAAATCGTTCTGCCAATTTTATATGGTTTGGCATAACATTTACATTCTCAACAACTTTAGATTTATTTTTATTAGACACTGTACGGTTTAATCCATAAGGTGCTAACGTAGAGTCCCCGAGCCCATTCTTCATTTGACCAAAAATATCGTCATACGTTCTATTTTCTTTTGAAA
>BJGN01000283.1 GCA_014190515.1 Bacteroidota bacterium | reverse complement strand
TGAAGCAATAAACAACGAAAGCACGGTGAAAATTGCTGGTAATCTGTCCAAGGATAAAAAAATGGACTATAACCCGGAAAAAGATCCTAACTACTTTAGTTTTTTTATCAAAGATTCTAAAGGAATGGAAAAAAAAGTCATTTTATTTGCTGCAAAGCCTCAGGATTTTGAATTATCAGAACAGATCGTTGTCACGGGGCAGATGAAAGGTGAGGTTTTTTACGCTTCAGATTTGCTTATGAAGTGCCCGTCAAAGTATAAGGACGAAGAAATTTACATTAAAAGCGAAAAAAGGAGCTAATTATAATGGATCAAATCAACTATGTTGGAGAACATTTATGGGCGGGAAAACTTGGTCATTTTATTGTTCTGGCTACTTTTATTAGTAGTATTTTAAGTGCTGTTTCCTACTATTTCTTTGTGAAAAAAGAGGAAAAGGGATGGTTAATACTTGGCAGAAGTGCCTTTATCACTCATTCAGTAGCTGTTTTTTCTGTGATTGGATTAATCTTTTTTATCATGATAAAAAAGTATTATGAATATCAGTATGTCTGGACGCACGTTTCTGACGAGCTTCCTATGCAATATATTTTTGCCGCCTTCTGGGAAGGTCAGGAAGGAAGCTTTCTGCTTTGGATGTTCTGGAATGCCATTTTAGGATTAATTATTCTAAGCAGAAGAAATCAGTGGGAAAGTTCTGTACTAGCAATTTTTGCCGTGATTCAAGCAGTTCTCAGCAGCATGATTTTAGGTGTTTACGTTGGCTGGGATACCTTTAGTATAAAATTGGGCAGTAGCCCCTTTCAACTTCTAAGAGATACCATGGATGCCCCCATTTTCGGGCAGGCCGATTATTTAGAACTCATTAAGGGTAACGGTCTAAATCCTCTTTTGCAAAATTATTGGATGACCATCCACCCTCCTACCCTTTTTCTTGGTTTTTCATCTACTCTGGTACCCTTCGCTTTTGCATTGGCCGGATTATGGGTAAAAGATCATCAAAACTGGCTAAAACCTGCTTTTCCCTGGGCATTGTTTAGTGCCGGTATTTTGGGTATTGGCATTTTAATGGGTGGCGCCTGGGCTTATGAAGCATTAAGCTTTGGTGGTTATTGGGCCTGGGATCCAGTGGAGAATATGTCTCTGGTTCCCTGGTTGATTCTCATTGCAGGTATTCATACCCACCTAATAACTCAGAGTACGGGGCAATCTCTTAAGAGTACTTATTTCTTCTATTTGTTAAGTTTTGCCCTGGTGGTTTATTCCACCTTTTTGACCAGAAGTGGTATTTTAGGAGAGACATCTGTACACGCCTTTACAGAAATGGGATTAGAAGCTCAACTCCTTTTCTTCTTAGGTATCGTTTTTGTTATCCCATTTTTATTACTGTTATTAAGGTATAAAACGATTCCTACCCCTGAAAAAGAAGAGGCACTTAGCTCTAAGGAATTCTGGATTTTTATGGGTAGTTTGGTTCTTTTCTTTTCCAGTGTTTTGATTGCTGGCTCTACTTCTTTGCCTGTTTTTAACAAAATACGTCAAATTTTTGAACCTACCTATCTGGGAAGTGTCATTACAGACCCCATACCCCATTATAATAAATATCAAATATGGATTGCCTTATTTGTGATCATTCTTTCCAGTGCCGCCCAATATTTAAGATTCAGAGAAATAAACTGGGCAAAAAATAGAAACAAATTTCTAATCAATACAGGTATTCATCTTTTGATTAGTTTAGTCCTTTTCTACCCCTCTTATCAGTGGCTTCAACTTACTGCATGGCAATATAATCTGCTACTTTTTGCCAGTTTGTATGGCGTAGTAGCAAATCTTGCGGTATTAGTTTCCTACTTTCAAACCAAGACAAAATGGGTGAGTTCTGTCATTAGTCACACCGGCTTTGGTTTAATGATTATAGGCATCCTTTCATCTGGATTAAATCAGAAAATTATTTCAAATAATCCTTTCATAATGGATGGATTAATTGAGGGCGCAAGTGATGAAAGTCTTAGAAAAAACATCCTTATTTTTAAGGATGCTCCCATGCGAATGCAACAATATGAGGTTAATTATCAATCAGATAGCTTAGATAATTATACCCGTTCTTATACTTTAAAGTTTGTAGAACACAATAAGGACAACCAAAGGGTTGATAGCTTTAACTTAAAGCCTACGGTTATTTATGATAAATCATTTACAAAAATAGCCGCCTCCAATCCTGCTACCCACAGGTATTGGGACAGAGATATTTTCACTCACATTGCTTCATTACCACAAGTGGAAATGGATATGGAGTTAAGGAAGCAAAAGGAGGATAGTTTAAAATATAATGCGCTGAATATTTCTTTAAATAAGGCATTTGTCCATGCTGACACGCAATATATTGAAGATCAGGATACCCAAGTCGTCAGGAAATACAATATTTTAATAACCAATGTTGATTTCGCCCCAAGTCACCCAGAATATAAGCCGCAAAAAGGTGATCTTGCCATAGGGATTGACATGAA
>BJGN01000282.1 GCA_014190515.1 Bacteroidota bacterium | reverse complement strand
CTTATCAACGGTTGGCGGTTTTGCGTTCGGGCGGGCTTTTAGCACTAAACTTTATTTAAAGCACCACATTTCAAATATAGCAAAAAGTATCAAGCAGAGCACTTAGCCCCGCCTGACGCAAAACCGCCGTTAGCTGCTGGGCTCTAATTAGATATTTTCTTCACCAAACTTAGAATTTCATCAGGTTTTTCCAAAGGACTAATATGACCACCTCCAATAACGATCGTTTCAATGTTTGGAGGCGCAGGTACATAATCTTCGACTCCTTTCAGAGCAACCGCTCTAACCTTTAAGTTTTTGATTAATTCGCTCGCATCATCAGCATCAATAATTACCGCTTTGTCCGTTTGTTTAATCTGTGCGTTTGACAACAAATTCATTGGGCGTTTTAGGTCTTCGATTAGAGAAGGATTTTCTTTAAATGATGTCTTTCCGAACAATGCTTTAGCCACTTGTTTCGTGTAAAAATTCCTAAATATCAACATCGAATGCTGAAGTACGAACGTGATCTTTTGTTTTTTTGTTGCTGCAAGAAACGGCATATTACAAAGCAATACATTTTCAAATCGCTCCGGTTGCTTGGATGCTGCTCGTAAAATAGTCATACTGCCCCACGAGTGTCCGACGGCAATTACTTTGGCGATGTGTAAGATATCCAGAATTTCAAGAAGCATATCGGCACAATCGTTTAGTGTCCAATCTGTTTTTGTTATTTCCTTACTTAAACCATGAAAAGGCATGTCTAACCTGATAATGGTGCGGTCGTTTATGGATTCAATTACCTTATCCCAAAGATGGTGGTCAAAATACACACCGTGAAGGAAAATGACTGGTATTTTGTTTGAATCAGATTCAGTTTGAAAGATGGCAATCCTTCCGATGTTTGTTTCAATAAAATTTGGTAATTCCTTTTCCATATTAATTACTTACAGATGGCGCTTGCTTGATGAAAGCCGTTTGTTTCAATTGATCAACCATGAATTTTGACAAATCACTTAGAGTGATAGACAGTTTGAGCCCTTTACCATCGAGTGTAGCGTTACACCTTCCTTTCGCTGGTTTATCAACGATATTGGGACAACGAACAATCGTCCAATCGAGGTTGCTATTCATGATGATGGGTTCCATGCGGTTTTTATCTTCGATGATGACTTTCAGCCATTTCATGAAATAAGGAAGAATGATTTTGGTAAAAAACCACGGCTGAAAAGCAATGCTATTTCCGGCTCCAACATTACTCATGGCAATCAGGCGTTTAATTTTTTGATTCTGCATTTCATTGACTATGATTTTCGTTGCATCGGAAATAAATGTGGTTGGTTTGCCGTCTCCTTTACCACCAACTCCCAGGCATTGGATAACCGCCTCTTGATGGTGCAAAACGGAAGCAACTGTTTGTGGATTTAACACATTGCCTTCAACAATAGTCAGGTTCTGGTGCTTGATTGGAATTTTGGATGCATCACGCACCAGAATGGTTACTTCATGTCCTTGTTTGATAGAATCTGCTAATATCGCCTGACCTGAAAAGCCGGTGGCACCAAAGATGGATACTTTCATTTGAATAGTTATTGTTTATTTTTAACTTTTATAGTTATTTCTCTGCCATTATTTTCGCTGCAACACTTAATCTCAACTTCCCTGGAGGCATAATACCCGAGAAAAAACCCAGTATTTTATTTTTAAAACCTGGAATCACATGGAGTTTTCCTTTCATCATGCCATTGTAACCTTCCCTGGCAACATCTAACGATGTCATTACACCACTTGCGTAAAGTTTGGCGTTATTCATATCAGCACGTTCCATAAAATTCGATGCTGTTGCGCCAGGCGATAAAACAGTTACGGTAACACCTGTATTTTCAAATTCTTTATGAATAGCCTCTGATACACTGATAACATAGGCTTTGGTTGCGCCATAAACCGCAAAGTTTGGATCTGGTTGAAGGCCTGCCATCGAGGCAACATTTAAAATTCTACCTTTTCCACTCATTAACATTTCTTTTCCGAAGTGATAGCTCAACTCCGTTAGACTTACAATATTCAATTGAATCATTTCTTTGTATTTCTCCATGCTTCTTCCTGTGAAGGGGCCATAATCTCCAAACCCTGCATTATTCACTAAATAATTTACGGTTAATTTGTTTGAATTAACCGCCTGGTATATGTTCTTTGGTCCCTCGTTGGACGATAAATCAGCAGCAACAGTAAATACATCAACCTTAAATTTCTCTTCGAACTCTTTTTTAATTTCAATCAACCTTTTTTCGTCTCTTGCCACAATGAGCAAATCTGTTTTGTCTGTTGCAAAAAGTTTGGCTATTTCATATCCTATACCAGAGGAAGCTCCTGTTATTAATGCGATTTCTTTCATGTCTGTCGAATTTATTTTGTTGTTCACTATAATGATGAATAGTGCAAAACTATTAAGGACGAGAAGGTTTAACCTGACACAAATGTGTCAAAATGAATTCTTGGATTTTATGTTGAGTACATTCCATTCGTTTTCTTCCAGCAAAAATAGGTAGATAGA
>BJGN01000281.1 GCA_014190515.1 Bacteroidota bacterium | reverse complement strand
GTTAACATGAGGTTGATATGGGATTTTTGTTGTATTTCTAAAGAATAATTTCTCTCGGAAATATTTTCAATGGAGAATGCATTAAATAATAAAGGATAGGTATCACAAAATGACTTCCATTTGGCGATATCTTTTCCCATATAAATGATTTTCAGCTTATTGACCTTTATTTTTTCAGAAAGTACTAAATGGGTTAATGCCTCAAAAAGTAGGCTAGGATCTCTTAAATCATGATATAGTGAACCAGTATAAGATATGGTAAATTGTTCTGAACTATGGGTTAAGTTTTCTCGGAAATCTGCGCCATTTTCAAAGGTGATAGTATCATTATTTAATGAATCAATACTATTTTTAACTCCCTGGGAAGTAGTTATATTAAGATTTGATTGTTTTAGCATTTTTCGCCACAGGTAATTTTGTAGATTAGGAATTATTGTATTTTTCCTGATAGGGTCATAAGGGGCGTCCTGAAAGTTATTAATCCATATAATGTTAGGATAATTCACTTTAAGTAAAAATCCAATTAAAACATTGGCGGTAGGCCTAAAACTAGTAATAACGAATGTTTTTGTATTTGTTCTTTTGATTATTTTTTTTGCTTTGCTATAACCGTCAATAAGGTATAATAACCCACCCTCCCCAACGAATAAATTGAATGGAAGGGACTCATTTGCTTTTATGAGCCATTGGATTAATTTATTTTGTTTAACAGATTCAGGATAGTGGGTATTTTTATTCTTTGTATAAAAACGCTGGATGATAGTCCTGTAATCAATGGTATTTATTAATTCTATGGAATTGAACGAACTCAAATCTGCTTCCTCTTTTGGTAGAATTTGTTGATTGGACGTCGTTAAAATGTATAAATCAGTAAAAATTTTATGGAATATTTGAGCTAAATGAAAATTGCGGATAACCCCAACGGACTTTATGGGTGGAAAGTAATAGGAGATAAAAATACAGGTTGAACTTTTAATTTTAGACTCACCCACCGTTTTTTCTATAAATGTAAATAAATTAAATAACTTAAGTTTAGGAGTAAATGATAAGAACATTAAACTGGGATATTTCACTATTCCAAATTAGATTTACCCCACTTTTTAATGTTACCCTCATTTTCTATCAGTCTAAAATAATATCTCTTAATCAGCACCAAATTCATCATTATTTTAATCTATTTCATAGATGCTTTTTACTCCGAATTCAACAAACTCGCAGTAACTTTCGGTGACCTAAAGAATTTTAGTTAAAACATTTAAAAACAGTTTTGGGTAGTTCGAATTGAACATTACTTACGTCAGCGAAATAAGATGCTATGCATCAAAGGTTTTGGTGTTTAATTGAACCCCATTGACACTATAATGAGTAAATTGTATTTGGTTCGTATTCCTTACCTGGGTGGTTTTCACGCTTAAAAAGCCTCCAACGATATTCAAATACTCATGTTCAGGATAAATTTCATTTTTTTTCCATCCGCCTGCGTGCTCATCGCTTGCAGGTCCGCAGGCAAACTCATAAGTTCCTGTTGTTAAGTGTTTTGAAACATATTGCCAATGCCTGTCACCGCAAACAACAAAAGTATTTTTGTCCCCCTGGATAAATCCGCGAATTAGATCACCCTCATATTTAAAATTTGAGTTGGAATGATTATCTCTTTTTTGTGGACGATCAGGCCCCATGATAGGTGTGGGTGAAATCAGGATTTTAAAGGTAGCATCGGAAGCCTGATAAGTCTGTTGAAACCAATCCATCTGTTCTTTTCCCCATATTGTTTTATCAGGACCATCGGGCATTTCATTTGGCATTCTGTAGTCACGGCCATCAAATAACCAAATTTGAACATCTTTTCCCCATCTAAAGGTTCGGTAGGATTTTTCGCTATGAGGAACTTGCTGTTTAAATAGGCTTGCACCCTGTTCAAAGGTAAATTCCCCCATAAACTTATTTTTAGACGCCGGGTGACAATCGTTCATCCAGGTATCATGGTCGTCTTTCATAAAATAGCAGGGAATATGTTGATAAAAAGCAATATTACTAGGAAGGCTATTCATTTTTTGCCAATTCCAACGAGCAAGGTCCAATGTTTTTGATATTCTATCATGGTATAAAACATCCCCTGTATGGACTAAAAAATGAGGTTCCAGCTTTTTCATTTCATTGAAAATCTTGAATCCACCATTTTCCGGAATATCCTGATGAGCATATTCGTGGCAAGTAGTCACCATAAAATGAATGGGAGCTGATAATTCCTTTGGAGGAGCGGTGATGAAGTTACCTTCCAGGGTTTTTACTCCTTTTTTATTGGTTTTACCCAAAACAACGATTTCATATTTTGTATTTTCAGCAAGGTTCTGTAGCGTAAATTGACAAGTATAATCCGTATCAGTATCTACTTTTTCCCAAGGCATTGTTTTCCATGTTGTGGTGTTTTGAGGACGGTATTTAATCATTATTTGACCTGCTATCCCAGGAACTGCCCCGTCTAAGGTTTCTATGGTATGTCCTTCAGGCATTACGACCTTAACCTTCTTATCAGGCCTTCCCATATTATACTTTTTGGCAAAATAGTCTTCATTATGCCATTCATTTACCAA
>BJGN01000280.1 GCA_014190515.1 Bacteroidota bacterium | reverse complement strand
GAAATATTAGATTTAAAATGATGATCATGTTGAAAAACACCCGTCTGGACCCCATTAAATATTTCGTTATACTTTGCGTTACCTTCCCTGCCTACATGATAGCTAATTCCGGCAGCTGCCATCAAATCACCTTCATAAGTAGCATCAATGAATATTTTACCTTTAAAAACCTTACCTGAAAGTGTTGAAAAAGAAATAATTTCCCCCTTCTTTTTTATCAGCCCCTTGTTTCTATCCAGCCATTCACCCCGAAGAACCTTAATATTATGTTCTCGTACAAAATCCTCAAAAACCTTTTCTGCAACATGCGGCTCAAACAGCCACATAGTGCGAAATTCACCATCCATAGCGACAGTTCCTTGACCTTTATTTCCAAAATCACTTTGATTTTGCCAGTTCCATGCAGCATCATCCTTATAATGCAGCCAGACCCTATGATAAAATTCTCGGGAAAGTCCGCCGATAACTGCCTTATTTCCGGTATCTGTAAATCCCAATCCACCTGAAGTCAGGCCACCGAGATGTTGATCGGGTGAAACAATTAAAACTGTTTTTCCAGACTTTACCACCTCCACAGCGGCAATTACAGCCGCAGAGGTACCACCATAAATAATAATATCAGTATTATAGACCTCCTTGATTTCGGGTGGATTGTTAATAATCTTTCCGATATCGGTAATTGACAGAAAGGTAAAAGCTGTAATAAAAATCAATATCCAATTTTTCATCATTGAAAGAGCAATTTAAAATTACTTCTATAAATATAGGAAAAAAGGTAGATAATCAATGGAAAATTGGGTGGGTGGTGGTGTATGGTTTGAATCAGGATTTACAGGCTTTCGAGGATTAATTATACCGTCTCCGGTTTGGGAGGAAGGTTATTATAAACTGGTGCTTTCATTTCCATCCTTTTCGCCGATGCGTAACGAATCGGCGAAAAGGATGACATAAACTAGTACTCTACAAATAACCATTACGCTTAACCCATAGACGTCCTCTGTAATCCTCGAAAGCCTGTAAATCCTGATTCAAAACCAAGTGTTGTGAGTAATTTTATATTGGAACCTGTCGGAGAGAAGACGCGAAACATCGCGTCTATACAACACAGACCTCCTCTTTAATCAGTGAAATCCTATAATCCTTAGAATCCGTAATACGAAATACCCACTAAATGACATCCGGCAACCACCAGAATTACCTCTACTTGATTTTTGAAACCAACCAATTCGTCAATTTTTCGCCTTGCTCTGGGTAAGTCCAATGTCCTGTTTCCAAGGCTAAAAACAATTCTTTAGGGGCTGAAATCAAGTTATATGCAGCATACATTGAAGTAGGTGGACAAGTTTCGTCATTGAAGCCCCAGGTATACATACCTGGAACCGTTAATCTTCGGGCAAAGTTGACTACGTCATAATAACCCAGGGTTTGCATAACGGCGGGAAAATCATGCGCAGATTTATTGTTTTTATCAAAATAATGAGGCCAGCCTCCCGCTCTGTTCTGGAGATAACCAGTAACATCGGAAAGTGCAGGATATAACGCAGCAAGATATTGAACGCGCTTGGCCAATGCTGCGGTAACAATACTCAAGGCGCCTCCCTGGCTTCCCCCGGTTACTACCAGATTTTTACCATCGTACTGAGGTAATGAGGTTAAAAAATCATTGGCACGAACACATCCCAGATAAACTCTTTTATAATAGAATCTATTTTTATCCTGAATATTAAAGCTTGGATAACCTTTTAAGGCACCACCTACCAGGTCATTGTAAACAAAAGGCTCCATATTTACTGGAATACCGTGAATACCTATTTGGAGCGTAATAATTCCCTTTTCAGCATTATTGATATCGCCAGCATAAGGTCTGACCCCAGCACCGGGCACATGAAGGATGGCCGGATATTTTCCTTCCTTTTTAGGAACACATAAAATACCATATAAACGGGCGCCCGGAGCGTTATTCTGAATATTTACATGGTAAACCAAGGTTTTTTCTGTACATCTTTCGGGAATTAGGGTCATTTTTGCATCCATAGGAATTTTTGCCAAATCCTGCAAAGCCGTTGCCCAGAAAGAATCAAAATCGGAAGGATTCTGCACGGTAGGTTTAATTTCCTCCGGACTAAAAGCAGCTGTTGCCAGATTTCTATATTCCTTTCCATCGACTTCAGCAATGGCGGTCAGTCGAAGAAAACCTGCCTTGTTCATGGTACCACCATTGATTTGTTGCATGCCATTTGCAAGCAGTAAAGTTTCAGACTTTATAGGTTCCATTTTTTCCTCACTCAGTTCATATTTGACCTTAACATTAGGAACATGATTACCATTTTTCAACACAGAAATGGTAAACTTAACGGGTTCCCCCTTTTTGTACATCCAATCACTGTGATCCGGAGCGACCAATACCTTAATGAATTTTTCAACAGGCTGGCCAATAAGAATATTTAAAAAAATAAATAATGGTAAAAAAGTAATAATAGTTTTTCTTTTCATGTTTTAAGATTTTAGATGTAGCATGAAGATAAAAAATATTATCAAGATATTAATTTTCCCACCATTTAGAAAATATTTTTAATTCTGCCATTAATTCGTTTTATTTATGTTAATATTTATT
>BJGN01000279.1 GCA_014190515.1 Bacteroidota bacterium | reverse complement strand
GAGTGCCAGATCGAAACATAATAATTCGTTGCGGAGGATAAGTGAAATATTGGATTTACCGATCATGACAGGACATTCACCAAGACATACTCTAACTTCACACCTTTTAAATGACCAACAAATAACAGAGGATAACATTCGTATCATACTTGGACATTCCTCCATACATACCACAAAAATTTATCTAAAAGAAAAACACGGATATGGAGCGTCACACGAAATAATGAAAAGATTTTTAGAATCTAATGTTAGGAACTGATAATTGAAAGGGATTATCGTAAATCCGTGAGTAAATCTTTAATCAATATTGCGGAAAGTGAATTAGAGTGTTTACACCACTCCTCTACACCCATTTCCCCTCTTTCCCTAACAATTAGCACTTTTATTAATTTCCAAAGAAAACCGTCCAGTGTAAGTTTCTGCTGTACTTTTATTTTGACTGGAAATTAAATAAATTACATCGTCAGATTACAAAGACCAGTAGCGTCTTTTTGGAGGTTTTAAATATTTTACTAACTAATAAACTTAAGTTAAATGGAACAACAACAGCTTGATCAGTTCTCCCCTAAAAAAAAGTGGTATGTTTATTTTATTGATTTTATCATGCTCTTTGTAGCAGTAACCCTTGGTTTTTTAGCTGAGAATGTAAGAGATCAACAAACGGATAAAAACAGGGAAATTTCGTATTTGAAAAATGTCCATGATGACCTGTTAGTGGATATAAATAGGATTGAATCTGTTATTTCTTCTAACAATTGGCGGCTGCTTATGTTGGATTCACTACACATAGAGATTAATAAAGCCAGTCCTGATTTACCTTCTCTGTATTACTACATTCGAAATCTTGCACTACGAACTACTTTTGAAAGTTCCCATTTAGGATTGGACCAGATTAAAGCTTCCGGGGGATTTCGTTTGATTCAAAATGCTAAAATAATCGCTGGCATTCAAGATTACGAACGCAAGTTGAACAATGCAATGAAATTAGAGGAGGCCAGAGAACGAACCCTTGAGCAAGCAAAATTTAAAATGGCTGTGGTCTTTGATGCAGGCACCCTTTATCAGATGACCAAAAATCAAAGTATGTTTAAAGGTGAAAAAATGGAAGTAAGATTTAAACGTCCCGCCTATGCGGCTTCCTTTGTGGTAGGAGACCGTGAAACCTTTAACGAACTGATTAATTATGTTAATATTGGTTTGAATACTAATTTATATTTAAATTATCGATATAATGAATTAAAATCTATTGCAAAAGCATTAGATGCTGCAATCATGGAGGAATATGGTAATCAATTTGTTGATTAATAACCCCACCAAATAAAATTTGTGGCAGGATTGTGGCAGGATTATATAAAATGAAAGATGTTATATAAAAAATACAATTTTAACCTATTGATAATTAATAAGTTAAAATTGTATTTAGGAGAGATTTACTAATCTTGGGTAGAAACTATGGTTCTACCGGATAAGGATTGCGTGGGGCGATTGTTTTCAGAGATAATCTGCTGAATGGCACTAATCTGTTTGGAAGAGGCTTGAATTGGATTTTTCAACACATACCAGCTAACAACTTCCGAGCAAGGTGGGGTGGTTAAAGACCCTGGATAATAAAAATAGCCTTTGTTTGCTGGCATCAATCCGGAAAGGATAACCGGGAGATTGCTTTTATATTTTTCATCTACTTCTGTTGGAAGATCTGTAGAAAGTAGCTTAATCATTGGATTTTCAGCACCTGTTTCTACCATGACGCCAACTACAGCAATGGCACTTGAAGTAGATTGCTTGTGCACGAAATGAATTTCCATAGGATACCTTTTACCACTGATGGTATGTTCTGAACGGGTATGAAAATGAAACTGTGCCAATTCAAAGGTGTTGGATCCAATAGTTAATTTACTACCCGGTACCCATTCTTGCTCCAACGTATGTCCATTGTAAAAAATGGACACTGGAGACTCCTTAAATGAAAACTGTAACGGACTTAGTCCAGCCTGTACCTTTGCATCCTTAATATCCAATGGGCTTTGTTTGCTTCCCGCACATTCTGAGAAACAGACACTCCAGGAATTTACTCCCTCTTTTCCATCGTACTTCCATTCATAAGCTTGACAATCATCTACTTCTATATCTTTTGCACAACTAGTCATGACAAATGAAAAGGATAACAGATAAAAAGCTTTTACTGTGTGTTTTAATAATTGGTTCATTTTAAGCGATTTTATTTCTGTCAAAAATAAGGTAATCTCTTGAAATTTTTCTTTTTCAAACAGCCAAAGCTATAGAATTACAATAGATTTGGTGATAGTCATTTGGTTATGACGACAGATTAACTGAAAAATCCCTTTTTCAGCCAGGATTAAGGTAATGATTTTTTCATTGGTGTTGGTGGACAAAATAGTTTGACCCAACTGATTGATAATCCTGATTTCTCCCAGAGGTTCATCGGCTTTAAGGGTAAATGAACCTATGCTTGGATTTGGATAAATGTTAAGGGATTCCTTAGCTTTAGACAGCGTTGAAACGGAGGTTACCGTGGTAGCTGATCGAACAGCTAATAATCTCAATTTATTGGTTTTCACTACTTGGGAAGTAATACCATATTGGGTATCGAGATACCAGGC
>BJGN01000278.1 GCA_014190515.1 Bacteroidota bacterium | reverse complement strand
GCGTTACTATTTTTGATTTATCACAGATCACACAAAGGTCTGGTTGCACAACCGTTTTGAAGGTATTTCTTTGTTTTCCGACAGGCAATCTAACATCTATGGGAGAAAGGATGACATTACACGATGAATGTTTAAAAAAGGCATACATGGTAAAGAATAATTCTCCGATGATGTGCTGATGTAGGGTTGTTGGCGCACTCATGGGAAAAATCTTCCCCATAATGATTTCCACGCGCTCTTGAAACTGCCATTTCATATAGTCTGAATAACTATATTCAAAAGAATCCTCATTTAATTGATCTAGCCGGGTAATCTCTGGAAATTTATACTCTTTCATGAATCTTAGGGTTTATATGCCGCTACATCGACAATTAGGCCTTGAAAAATGACTGATGCTAATCGGGATAAATTTTCATGTTTTTTTTGAAGAACAAAAAGGTTATTTTCAGATAATACATATTGTAGCATCCTGTTTCGGCCCCTTTTATAAAAGGACATAAATTACGAAAAAAAATTCGTAATTATGAGTATGAAAACGACAGACAAAGGCATTAAAAAGTTCAGTAAGGAAGAAAAGCTTGCTATATTGGATGAAGGAAAGCGGCATGGCATTAAGGTCACATTAGCGAAGTATAGCTTATTTCCAGCGACGTATTATTATTGGCGTAAGAAATTCAACGTTTATGGAGAGGAAGGTTTGACGCACCAGGTTGTAAAAGACCATGAGGTGCTGATCAAGAAACTTGAAAAAGAAAATGAAGCGCTCAAGTTGATGCTTGCGGAAAAAGAACTCGAATCCAGATTAAAGGATGACTTGTTAAAAAAAAAGTATCCAGAACTGAGAAAGAGGCACTAGTGAGACAATACATGAGGTTAGGTATGCGAAGAGACGACTGCCTTTCCATCGCGCAGTTATCAAAACATCAGTTTTACCAACCTTTGAGTGGACAAAAAGTTGGGCGGCAAGGTACTACAAAAACGCGACGGAAAGATATGGTTACCTCCGAGGTTAATGAAGTGGATGATAAAGAAGTGGTGGATGAGATTGTTGCCATGAAACTGAATCCTGATTTGCCCAATGGCTATCGAATGCTTACAAGAAATCTTCAAATGTTGGGTTATTATATCAACCATAAAAAAGTTTACAGACTCATGTTTTTGCACATGCTCCTGGAAGATCCAAGGAAGCGAACCGAGCGTAATTTTGTGACCTACGGACGGGTGGCTCCCAAAGAACCCCTTCGCTTGATTGAAATGGACATTAAATATTTTTGGATACATGGGACACGCAAATACGCTTTCGTACTGACTATCTTGGATACTTTTACACGATATGTACTTTCCTGGGATGTAGGCTATACCATGAAGGCCATTCAGGTGAAAGCATTGTGGGAGCATGTGATAGCGGAATATCTACAACCAGCTAATATAAAAGCACAGGAGATAGCTGTAGAGATAAGAAACGATAACGGTAAGCAATTTAGCGCCAGTATATTATCTGATTTTTTTAAAGAAAACCAGTTGAATCATGTTTTCACACACCCTTATACGCCGGAGGAAAATGGGCATGTTGAAAGCTTTCACAGTATTTTGGGTAAAGCGCTGGAAAATGATTTGTTCACGAACCTGACAGCAATGGAAAGCCGCCTTCAACAATTTTATTTAAGTTATAATAACGAACGTTGTCATGGCTCCATTGCCGGCCTACCGCCGTCAAAATTCTGGGCATTATACGATATGCAAAAAATAGAAACCATACGCTCAACAAATAACAGGACGAGGTTCAAGTTAAAAGTAGCTTACCAGGACATCAAGGGGATTCCTGAAATTAATAAATATGAACATCGGGGATTAAGAACCTGAAGGAGACATTCGCTTATTTAATAAAGCCTTCGATGGGCTTTATTAAATAGGTTAGTATTGGCGGGCCCACACAATACATCAACTTCGGTAAAATAGTCACCTTCGGTCGACATTCGCTGATGCAAATTTATGAGGATTTTATTTATTTTTGTAACCAACGTAATTAAAAGTCCGATAATTAGGGGGCTAAACCACACATACAGGTGCTGGCGCTTTGTTGTCTTCAACGTCAACCGCTAAACGAGAAACTGTTACATTACCACAATCGTCACGTACCGTTACACGTAGATCATATTCACCTACTGGTACACCGCTTAATTCAACAGTAAATAAACCATTCGTAGTTGAAGCAGCAGTTCCTGTTACAACAGTTCCTGTTCCAGCAACATCAGTGCCTCTTTTCAATAATTCCGTTTTCTCTAACTCTAAATCGTTCGTTGCACAAGCATCACTTGCTGCAAAAGACAATTTAACTTTAGCTAAACAGCTATTCGCTGCAGTAGATTTTCCAGCAATGCTGAAAGAATTCTTTGTAGCATTCCAGCTTATACCAGCAGCTACATCCGTAGCTGAAGTAGCAGGAGTCCATGCAGTCCCAGAGGCAACGGTAGGCTTAACGTTATCAGTAACTTTAATTACCTGAGTATATTTGTAAGCAAAACCAGGCTTAGTATAGCAGGTTGAAAGTGGGGTTACGGTAGCAAATCCCGCAGCAGTTGCTGTTCCAGAGGTTATGGCCACAGCCCCACTCTTTGAACCAGTTGTTGCAGTAGTTGCTGTAATAGCGCCTCCTATAACCTGGACCGAT
>BJGN01000277.1 GCA_014190515.1 Bacteroidota bacterium | reverse complement strand
ATAAATTATTTTTATGTTCTTCACAGGTAAGCTATTAAAGTATTCCTTTCCGCCAATTGAATAAATGAAAAAAATCTTTACAAAACGAAAAAAAATATTCTTGAAATTTGGATATCCCAAATAGTGTTACTTTTTTTCAAAAATGGTTAAAATTTTTTGTCATGCCAGAAAAAGTAAATGGGACCAAGTTTAGTGTTAAAAGCAATAATGCATCATTAAATTCCAACCTTTCTCCAATTGATTCCAAAAGTGCGGTACAGCTAAATTCGACGGAACATAAATTAGCTACTTTACAAAAAATGACTAACAATAGTCCATATAATCAACGGTATGCACATTTAACATCACTGGCAAATAACAACATTCAGAATCAACCTGTCAGTCAGCTCTCTAAGGACATTCATAGTTTACCAGATAATGTAAAACTAGGTGTTGAAAGTCTCTCTTGCATTTCTGTGGACGATGTAAAGGTTCATTATAATTCTGCAAAACCGGCCCAATTAAATGCGCATGCTTATGCACAGGGAACGGATATAAACATTGCCTCAGGCCAGGAAAAACATTTGCCTCATGAGGCTTGGCATGTAGTGCAGCAAAAACAAGGGAGAGTCAGGCCAACGACCATGATGAAGCCAAAAGTTCCCATTAATGACGACCAAGGTTTGGAAAAGGAAGCAGATGTTATGGGAGCGAGGGCATTGCAAATGAAACCATTTTCTCTTTTGGATTTTAAGACGGAAAAATCGGTTCAGAGAAAAGGGGTAGTTCAAAAAGTTTGGGGGAAAAAGGGAATAAGCACTCAGGAAGCTGAGTGGGCTTGGCATGCTCACACTCAAAAAACAGAAAATTTAAGAGCAAGAACAAAAGGAGATGATCAAGGTGCGAAGAGTGACGCTGAAAGTGTTGTAATTGAGGAACAAATTTTAGCTAAAAAGGCACGGGTTTCAAAATTACCTCTTGTAAAGTTAAAATTTAACTTCGCAGGATCTTCAGAACATAAATGGGATAGAGGAAAAGGAACCGGCATACATAGTCCTAGTCCCGAAGGTTATGAAAAAGACGAACATAAATCTGGTGGTGAAAAAATGGTTAAGGAGAAAGAATATTTAGGTGGTAAAAAAATGGTATTTGAATATGCAGGACCTGTCGAAGCTGTGATAGGGGGTGCAGGGGAAGGGGCATTTGATTCGGGAGCTAACAGTTCTGAAAATAATTTAGAAGATTCTAAACAAATTATAATAAAAGCTAAAGCAGCTATACCAGCTCCATCAACAAAGAAAATTGGCGAAGAGTCATTACCTGAAATAGAGAAACAAATGTCCAACGTTAAAATTAATATAGACATTAAAGGTTTTAGCTGCGGTGGCGCAACCGCTTCTACATTTGCAGCATGGATTAAATCCACATATCCTGAAAATTTTAATGTTAATTTATTATTAATTGATCCTGTAGATGGTCATAGAATTTCAGCTGAAATGGACAAGGAGGTAGATGTTAGCGAAGTTTATGATGAAAGAGAAAAAGTTACCACTGGAACAACATTGGTGATTCCCGTAGCTAGTAATTCTGCTGTTGGATTATTTTTAGAACCACAAAGAATTAAGGGAGCACAAAGAATAATTTTAGTGTATGGTTCAAAATCGAAACATACTGCTCTGTATAAAGATGGTGAAAAAAAACCTAAACATTTTCATTGGGAGGGTAAAATGATTAAAGGTATGGATCTTAGTAAATTACCTAAAGGTTTATATGGCGTAAATTCAGATTCGGAAGTCCTTGATATTGAAGAAATAAATAAAGGTACTTGGGAAAGTAAATATAAAAGTCTTTTATTTGGTGACTATGTGTATGGTGAAGCGAGTGATGTGGAAGGAAGGAAAAGTGCTATTGACAAACTAGTAATGGAAATATTGGAACGACAATTTTTAAAAGTCGAAACAACAAGCGTCTAATTATCATTCTATCCCGTCAAAAGTAAGAAGAAAATTTACCGGAAATCTATTTATTTGTCCATTAAAATTTAATGCACCATTAGGAAGAGCCATTTTTTGAGATAACTTTTTAACATTAAGGATTTTAGAAAAATAACTCCTCATGTTTCGAATAAATCTTTTAATCCTGCTCCTTTTTTGCCATTTGGGTTGGTAAGAAACAAAAACTAGCTGCTGTTGAAACCAGAAGAAAATCCTTATTAAAGGACAAAAGACAGCTGACGAAGACAGAATTTGGGGCTGGATCAAATTTTCAAACGGGTAACACCCTATTTATTAATAAAATGGCTGCCAGTAGTCCCGTTTCATCTAAAGAAGGTATTTGGTTGGAATTACTTACCAATCAAACTGGCACCAAAACAATATTAGAATTAGGTACCCATTTGGGTCTTTCTTCTTCTTATCTGGCTTCTTTAAATAAAAAAGTGCATATATATACTCTTGAAGGTTGCCCGGAAACTGCAGCTATAGCGGCAGAAACATTTACCCAATTAAACTTAAAAGAGCGTATTCATCAGCTAATAGGTTCTTTTGACGAAATAATACCTTCTTTCCAAGGAGGGAATTATAGTGCTTTCAGACATCTATTGGTCTGAAGATATGAAACAAACCTGGGATAATATTTACGAAAAAAATACCCAGTTTCATGCTATTGACCTTTTTCACTTTGGATTACTGATTCCCCGAA
>BJGN01000276.1 GCA_014190515.1 Bacteroidota bacterium | reverse complement strand
AACCATTGAAAAAACGTTTATTGAGCGAGAGAAACTGGTATATCGTTTGAAGATACCTAACCAAGAGGTTCGACTAGCTTTGAATGACTATTTTATCGAGGATTATACCGGTATTTCAGCGGATTTGAAAAGCAGGCAGGGTGACCTGTATAATGCCTTGTCAACTGGAAATATAGCCTCGTTTGAGCAACATATTCGTTCCCTTTTTGCGGGGATCCCCTGGCGCAATTTCACCAATAACGACCTGGCCAATTTCGAAGGTTACTATGCCTCGGTTCTCTATGCTTTTTTCGCTTCGCTTAATGCACAGATTATCCCAGAGGATATCACTAATCGTGGTCAAGTTGATATGACGATCCTTTTAGGCAACCATATTTATGTAATGGAAATAAAAGTAGTGGATAACCTTCCTGAAGGTATAATCAAGCTCTTCAGCAAATCGTCCAAAGGAATTATGCGGAAAAATATCGGAACAGAGAGGGGATAACTGTGCATGAGGTAGGACTTGTTTTCAACAAAACTGAACGCAATCTGGTACAAGCAGATTATGTAACAGCCACCTCGTAGAGACGCGATGCTTCGTGTCTTTTCCCAGAAAGATTTCAATGTTATATTTCCCGAAATTAAATATTCTGAATCACGGATTTTACGGATTTTCAGGATTTCACTGCTGTTGGAGGGGGTGCTTTTGACGTTTGGGGAGCTTGTATTTGGGTTTTGAATCACGGATTTAAAGGATTTTGAGGATTTCACGGATTATTCCTAATGTCTCCGGATTGAAATATAGGGTTATTTGTGAATTGGTTACTTTTTACACCCTTCTTTTCGCCGATGCATTATGCTTCGGCGAGAGGCCTTGAAATAAAATCACTATTTAATAATAATCTTCCGACGCCAAACAACGACGTTATGGTTAAACAGTGAAATCCTGAAATCCCTTAAATCTGTGCTTCAAACCAATGGCTGCTGCGCGCATAATTTCGAACGAAGATTGAGTCCCTAGTAGGGGCAATCCTTGTGGGTGCCTGATGTATATTGGGGGACATGTTTGTTTTTGAGGGAATATTTCCTGTAAATTATTTTTGAATCAGGATTAACAGGATTTCGAGAATTAAAGAGTACGTCTTCGTTTTGGATGTAATGTTTATTCGTAGATGTATTCTTTCGTATAAACTGTCAGGGGCATAGCCCTGACATCTTCGTAACTCTCCGCCGTAGGGTATAAAACTAACGATACAAAATCAGAAAGGAAGAGTTTAAAATCAGAAAATATAGGAGATAAAATTGGAGAGATAAGGACATAAAATAATAAAAGATAAAATAGGGCACATCTCATAGGTTAGATATTATTGTCGCATAGATTGACAGTAAAATGAGATGGTATTTAACAATATTCAAATCTGAAATTTCAAAAATTTTGCCTTGGCCATACTAGTTAATCAACGTTTCGGTCCTTATTGTTTGAATTAAGGTCTAAAAAAATCATGAAAAAACAAATTAATTACTTATCAATTTTTCTAATTTCTCTGACAATTTTACAAGGTCAGGTAGAAAAACAGAGTTTACCTAATGTTGAGGAAATCAGTAACAGACGAAGCAGTTTTAATCTGGATGAGATTAAAGTGCGAAGGAAGAAGGCGGCGTTGGAGAATTGTCCTACTGTACCTTGTGTGGTTACACCACCCGCTCCATCTTTTAATTGCGGTACCTCCACCGTTTCTGACATTGATGGAAACGTTTACAATACCTCATTAATTGGTACCCAATGCTGGACGAAGACAAATTTAAAAGTTACCAAATATAATGATGGTACCTTAATTCCTGATTTACCTACAGATGCAAATTGGTTAGCAGCAACAAGTACAGGAGCTCGCACAGAATATGTTGCCGCTGGAGTAACTGGCTATGTTGGAACTTTTGGCTATTTGTACAATTGGTTGGCTGTTAATGACTCACGGAAATTATGCCCAGCTGGCTGGCACGTTCCAACAGATGCAGAATGGACCGATATGATTCAAACTTTAGATCCTTCTCAAGCTGTAAATAATACGAATGTTTTAATTTTTAATGGAATTCAAAGTGCTACAGCGGGGACTGTAATGAAATCAGCTGTAACAAATCCTTCTACGGGTTCTGGTTTGGGATGGAATCCTGGTAGCCCCTGAACTAATACAAGCGGTTTTTCCGCTCTCCCAGGTGGTTATCTTAATGCTGTTGTTTTTATTATATTCTTCCAAAATATTAGGGAATACCCCGGATTCTGGAGTGCTACTGATACCCCCAGCAACACTGCCTGGGACCGCTACCTGAACCACATCGGTGGCGGAGTGTTTAGGCGAGATACCGGAAAACAACTGGGTTCCTCCGTCCGTTGTATCAAGGATTGACTATTTGACTATTTGTGGGTGGGCAAATGCGGTCGGCGAAAAAGGTGGTTTGGGTGGAATTCTCCCCAATAAATCATTTTTAGTTTATAAAGCCTTAAAACAAATAATTATGGGAATAGTATAACCTTTATGCTATAAAGAAAAGGAGTTATAAAGTAATCCTCTTTGAATGTTAATATAAATAATGGGGAGATAATTGCCTAAATTAAAATATATTTAAAGTTTATTAAAATGTTTGTCATGTTAAAGTTTTTTAAATATGTTAATATTAAGTAAGTAATTTATAATTAATAATTTACAAGTTATAAATGTTTATATTCATTA
>BJGN01000275.1 GCA_014190515.1 Bacteroidota bacterium | reverse complement strand
CACTACCATGCCATCAATTTCATAAGGATAAGAATCACGTTGAATTTGCCAGTTTTCACATTTCTTAATGACTTCCTCTATATTTTTACAAACCTCCCTTTCTGCACCAGGAACTTTAAATCCAAGATTGGACAGAATATCCATGCTTTCATGATGAGAAGTAAATTTAGATAAAACATTTTCGTTATTCGCATCAACGGCATACCCAAAAGTATAGATAAATGCTTCCATTCCCCTTTTAGCCACCTCTTTAGGGTCTTTCATCCTCAATCCACCTGTGGCAGTATTCCTGGCATTGGCAAATAAGGGTATTTTATTTTCCTTTCCCGTTTCATTGAAAAAAGCTATATTTTCCTCTTTTCTTTTTTCATTTAAGCTGGCAAAAACATCCTTCCTAATTAAGACTTCCCCTCTTAATTCTGCCTTAAGAATACCTAAGTCACTAAATTTTGCAGACATGGGGATAGAACGAATAGCCTTGGCATTGGCAGTAATTTCCTCTCCTAAAACACCATTTCCCCTGGTTGCCGCCCTGACCAACAGGTCATTTTCATATACAAGGGCAATACTCCCCCCATCAAACTTAGGCTCAATGGCATATTCAATAGCCATGTTTGCAGGTAACTGAAGTAAGCGTTTAATTTGTTGATCCCATTCTAATAAATCTTCTGCATTATAAGAATTTTCAAGGGAAAGCATGGGACTCAGATGTTCCACAGAAGGCGCCTCCTCCGATAAATCGCTACCTACTCGTTGTGTCGGACTATGTTCTAATAATCTTTCTGGATGAGACTGCTCAAAATCTTTCAATAACTTAAAAAGCTGGTCAAACTTCATGTCGGAAATGAGCGCGTCATGATAGACATAATAACATCTTTCATGAAAAGCTATTAAATCGATGAGAAGTTCATATTGATTGAGATCTTCTACCTTGCGCTGCCCATTAATGAACTCCTCAGTGATAGTATCCCAATGGGGAAAGGTCTTGAAATCGGCCATAAAATATTAATTTTTTACAAATGCAATGGATTTAATGGCCTTATTATCTGTTATTTTCAAATAATAAACACCTGGAAACCAATTGCTCGCTGGAACATTTAACGTAAAATTGGTCTCAACAGTATGATTTTCCATTTCCCAACAAACCCGGCCAAAAACATCTAAAACTTGAAAGTTTAATTTACCAACAGGTAAGGAATTTGCCTGAATTTGAAGCAAGGAGGAAATGGGATTTGGGAAAATCTTTACCTCCCCTTTCAGTTCGGGAATAGTTGAAATAAAAGATGAAATAGATTCACTAAGGATGACGGGTGAGGTCAGGTGCACGGGAGAATCACCACCTGTACTTCCGTTATCGTTGGTAATTAATCCCGAGGCATAAAAACGAACGGGACCTGAACCAGAAACCGGTGCCGTCCATGGGATGACAAAACTGTTGGCAACACTTGGTGTTGATTGCTCAATATATCGCCTGTTGTCAAGTAATATCTGTCTGAATCCGCTGGGAGCCTGTCCGAAAATACCTGCTGTTTGATTGTTTGCACCTGCTAAGGCTGTCAATTGAAAGCCATATTCACGAGGATTATTTTTTCCTTCCAAGGTCACCTTTATTTGATATTGTTTTCCCGGGACATAACGGGTTACCTGCTGATCTCCCTCAACTATGGCAACATTTAAAACAGGCAAATAATTACCGCCACTATGACACGAGCCACAAGTTCCTATGCCTAAAGGTGAACCTGTTCTATCGGCTCCCTGTGCATTTCCTGCGCCACTTGCATTGGACAATAGCAGAAATAAAACACCACCGCTGCAAGCAAAAAATAACAGAAATTTGAATTTATTCATCA
The DNA here is from genome assembly GCA_014190515.1 of Bacteroidota bacterium. Lineage (GTDB taxonomy): Bacteria > Bacteroidota > Bacteroidia > Chitinophagales > Saprospiraceae > BJGN01. The sequence goes on along the minus strand of BJGN01000275.1, from coordinate 869 downwards.
TCATTGATCGTTTAAGGAAATACAGTCTAAGACTAAAAAAGTTGATTTTCAGCTTACCTTTTTGTGTTTCAGGTAAAATAAGGTGAAAAATAGAAAAATAGCGACGCCCATTGCATTTTCAAAAGTAGCTTCAACCCAAAAAGAGGCGAAAAAGGATAAATATAGAGCCAATATAAATGGATCCTGGTAATTTTTATCGTAAAATAAGGGAATAAAAAATCCTACACAAAAAAGAATCAAACCAACTACGCCAGAACTAGCCAAAACCATAATAAACTGATTATGAGGCGTTAATTTCTTTTCAAATGCTGGATAATCTCTTTTATAAAGTTCATTCATCTTTATTCTGATATTTCCCGCTCCCACACCAAACATAGGATTATCTGCAAACAGTTCCATTCCTAATTTCCATGAAATGAGCCGCGAAGCATCGGATAATTGATCCGTCGCCTCACCTTTTAAGAACATATCTACATCGTAATATACATATTCAATTTTCTTTTTTAAACTAGGTATTAACTTCATCCCTAAAAAAGGTAAAATGATAACGCCAGCTAAAAAGAATATCAATGTCGCATAAGCCCTTTTTTTAAACAAATAGGGAACACCCATTGAAACGATAATCAGATACAAAGAGAATAAACCGCTTCTAACCGCTAAAAAATGGATGAAAACAAATAGGAAAATGGATGAAACCTTGAAAAAACCGTTGATACGCTGTTGGTTTGAATGCCCTCGATGCAACCAACCCCAATAAACCGAAGCACAAAAAGCAACTACCTGCAGTAGGGCATATCGAATATGATTAGCCGGTGTAGGGATGGCCTTTCCTTGTTCTAATAGAAGTTGAATATCTTGTTGATGATTAA
>BJGN01000274.1 GCA_014190515.1 Bacteroidota bacterium | reverse complement strand
GCAGCTTATTATGTAAAAAAGTTCCTTCAGGAACACCCAGATTTTCCCTACAGACTAAAAAACAAGGTACTTATGGCGGCCGATTTACTTTTTACCATCCAACGCCCTTGATTATAAAAGACAAAAACCACAATTAACCTGATTTAGGTCTGAACGCTATTTCAACAATATTTTTTGTGCGGTAACACCATTTGCTAAAATATAATAAACACCAGGTATATGACCGTTCAAATCGATTTGAATTAAATCATCCATACTCGTGTTTCTGTTTAGTACTTCTGACCCCAAGGCATTGAAAACGCGAATATTTTTAATGCCTGAATTTTCATTCTTTATATAAAAAATACCATAGCCAGGATTGGGATAAATAGCATATTCAACCTTGTTCAATTCTTTGTTTCCAACGGTTGTAACACAGTTTTCCGTTCCAAAGGAAGGTTTGAAGGACTTAAAATTTCCAGTCCCATTTGGACAACGACAAAAGGAAATATCCTTTAATTGTGGTCCAAAAGTGATGCTATCAACCACATATCCATTGGCATACGAAAGCAATATTTTTTCTCCTGATGCTGAAAGTTTAAATCCTGCATGAATACCAGGCTGTGTCAGATCCTCATCTGTCCAAACCACTAAATAACCTTTTGGAGCGATGACAATACTATCAGGGAACTTCCATTTTAAAGGAGAAGAATAGGAATCTGACATATAAAGATTACTCAGGCTCAGGGTATTATTCGTATTATTATATAATTCAATCCAATCATCAAATTGACCATTTGCATCGGCTTTAGTGGTTCCATTATCAGCCATAAATTCATTAATGACCAAATCTCCCTTCACAATATTAGTTAATTTAGCATATAAGGTATAAAATTCATGTTCCGCTCTTAAAGGTGAAAAAATACCTGCATTTTCATTTTCCGAATAAAAATAGTACTCCATAAACACACCTCCCATGATTAAATCAATCCCGAATACTTTATCTCCTGAAATCCCATCACCGTGTAAACCATCATCCAGTAGTTTGATTTTTGAGAACGGTTTATCTCTGGAAAATCGATAAGCCAGAATTACCTCTGTTGAATTAGTTACCGTACTGGTAATAAATAATTTACTATTTACTTCTGGGCTGGAAGTAGAAAGTTTAATATTAGAAATAGTTGGCGCCGTTGCTTTAAAATCAGCCTGAGATAATAAAAAAGTCGCTCTTCCATCCATCAGACTTTTAATACCAGGCGCATTTGACATACCACTCGAAACATCGGAAGTAATATTAGATTGGTATTGATTGTATGGGAAAAACTTATTAAGGTCGGCAAGGACATCGTTATTTATAATTTTTTGAATAGCTTGAGCTTTTTCATAATAACTGCCATTCAAGAAATTTTCCTCCATCATTGTTTTTATATGAGCTACATACATTCTTTTGTATTGAGGTACCGAAAGTAATTTTTGAATCAAAGGCCAGGCCGCATCATTCAAATGTAATAAATGTGAAAGTTGTTGTTTGGATATCGTATTAGTAAGATTTAAAGTTCCAGTTTGTGAAAACGTTCCAAAGGATTCATTTAAATCCCAAACGATTGGATTAAATCTTCCGCTATTATCCTTATATAAATAATAATTTTGAGCAAACCCACCGATGTAACTATCCAGATTTACGAATAAATTATCGAAAGCCAGCATCCATAAGGTTCTGTCGATATTGAGAATTTTTTCAATTTCCTGTGGCCTATTATTTAAGATATCACAAAGTGATATTAGTTCATTCCACCCATTATCAGATTTCATTTCATAAGCTGGATAATACACAGAACTATCCTTGCCAAGATATACTAAATTAGGCTTTGCCAAAGTTCCTGGCCCAGCACCAGCAATGGGATTACATTTAAAGAAGGCATTTTTACTTGAATTAAAATGTTTACTGACGAACTTTTTTGTTACCGATTCCGCATTTGGATATAAACCTAAATGAATACCATTTACATATACATTTGCATAATTACATAATGAGGCTGGCATATATTTCCTCAATATATTATAAGATAAAACTTCTCTTAAAAAACTAGGGTCTTTTGCTGAATTACTTAATTTGATATCTGTGTATCCCTGGTAATCCTGATCTTTATAGGTATCCAATTCTATATGAAAAGGATTTTTTATCTGCGTAGCTCTATAAGTGCTGTTACCTTTGTATTTCACCCCCACACTATCAAAAGCAATCCCATTAATAATTACTTTTTGGGCCATAATATAGGATTCTGCACCTGCCTTAGCTGTATCCAGCTTATAATCCCAATTACTTTCCGCAAAATAGATTTCAATTTTCTGAATGATGTTTAAATCATAGAAGGATTGTGCCTCAAGTTCGAGGACCAAACATATTAAAGCAAGAAAGAGCCATTGTTTTTTCATAAGATCTATAATTTCATTATTGGGAAACGATTCGATTTAAATACCAACAAGTACCAAACATCACAATTAACCTGATTTAGGTCTGAACGCCTTTATGTTTTGCTCATTTGCCAATATGAAAGGACCATCTATGAGGTCTATGCAATAAGGTATAGCAGGAAAAACGGCTTGCAAACATTGTGAAATGGCGGCGGGTTTGCCCGGCAAGTTAACAATCAAAGTATTTTCATAAATGCCTGCCGTTTGCCTGGAAAGAATAGCGGTAGGCACATATTTTAAACTTTCCATCCGCATCAGCTCGCCGAA
>BJGN01000273.1 GCA_014190515.1 Bacteroidota bacterium | reverse complement strand
TTCGTCACCTTGGGTAATGCGGTGATGGGAGGCTTATTATCTCCATTCCACCATTCTTTTATCAGCTCCTTTTCAGGTATCCCACCCTTATCAGGGAATTTTTGTTGCCATTCATCCATTTGCTGACGCATTTTCTTGAGAATAGCGGTATATTTTGGGTCATCCGCCAAATTAACCATTTCAAAAGGATCCTTTTCCCAATCATATAATTCTTCTTTAGGTTTAGTTTTTTCAAACCATAGATTCTGAAAACCTGTCAAGGTACCTTCGTCCCTCATTTTTAGGATATTCCGCATTAATGGTTGTTGTTTCCTATATTCCAAATCCATATATCGGGGTAATTCAGGCAAATAATTTCTGACATATTGATATTTTGGGACAAGCACCGTTCTCACCCTATCATAATGAGAATCAAGACGATCTCTGGCGGCAAAAACCATTTCTCTGCCCTTTGTTTTAGCATATTTACCTAAAAACGGAATACCTGCCAAACCCTTTGGCGTTTTGATACCCGCTAATGAGAGAACCGTTGGAGCAAAATCAATCGAACTAATCCAACGAGAATCTCTGACACCCCCTCCTTTTCCATTGGGAAATCTAATAATTAGAGGGACATGTAAGCCTCTTCTGTAAATTTCTCTTTTATAGAAGGGTAAACCATCCCCATGGTCTGTCCAGAAAAAAATAATGGTATTATCAAGGAGACCATCCTCTTCCAACTTTTTTAATAACACACCTATTTCATCATCCAGAGTAGAAATATTAGAATAATGCCTGGCTACTTCTGTTCTGGCGACAAGATTATCAGGATAAAATGGAGGTAACAACACTTTTAAGGGATCAACCCGCAAAGGTTTATCTGCATTCGCCCAAATTTGTGATTCGTGCGTGGTATTAAAATTAAATACACTAAAAAATGGCTTTCCTTTGGGTCTGTTTCGCCAGGTAGCTTTGTTAGAAACCTCGTCCCATGCAGTTGGAGGTGCCTCAAACTGGTAATCTGTTTTATTATTATTCGTTGTATAATAGCCATGCTGCCTTAAATACTCTGGAAAACATCGTATTTCAGGAGGCATAACCGCACTGTACGATTTGGGAAGACCTGTTTGTTCCGGATAAGTATTGTTTAAGGTTCGCATATTATGACCACCATTATAGGTTTGATATGACCCCGTAATAATGGCATTTCGACTTGGCGCACATACCCCTGCTGTGGTATAAACATGATCATAAACAATGCCTTCCTTTGCCAATCGGGAAATATGAGGTGTTTTGATGTTTGAATCGCCATACGCAGGTAATCTGGGGCTCATATCTTCTGCAGAAATCCATATAATATTGGGTTTATCCTGCCCAAATAGCTTGGTTTCAATGGAGAAAATCAAATAAAAGAGACAAAGAAATCTAACCAATGGAATAGAAGCTTTGAAAATATTCATATTAAAGTTTTCTATAAGTTTTCATGAAAAAGACAGTAAAAAGAAACTGCCACAATCCTGACAAATAAGATACCCGACAATATTTCAAAAATAAAGCCATCTTCCAATAGGCTTCCAACCATACCATTTCAAAACAATGAAATGCCATAAATTCAATAAACAGTGAGCCAAATATCTATGCAGAGTGAGATATAAAAAATTTATTTAATGTGAATCTCTAGTTACCTTACTGCCTGAGCCTCCTTTTAGAAAATCAAGATCTGCTCCCAGGTGGGCTTGTTCCACATGCGTTTGATGTAAACGAACGTATCCACGATCTACGATGCCATTAAACTGAGGCGCTTTGGCCAAACGCTCATTAATCTCTTCCTGACTGATCAACAAATTAAGGCTCCGCGCGGAAACGTCGAGTTCAATCCAATCGCCGTCCTGTACGATAGCTAAAGGACCACCAACTGCTGATTCAGGTGACACGTGTAAAATGCAGGTACCAAAACCTGTTCCACTCATCCTTCCGTCAGAGATACGAACCATATCCCTTACCCCTTCAAGCAGTAATTTGGGAGGGAGACCTAAATTTCCAACTTCTGGCATGCCCGGATAACCAACAGGACCTACCTGTTTAAGTACAAGCACACTGTCAGCGGTTGCTGGCAACTCAGGGTCATTAATCCTGTTTTTATAATCGTCAATATCTTCAAATACTATCGCCTGACCTTTATGTTTCATCAATTCAGGACTTGCCGCAGAGAGTTTTAACACAGCGCCATCAGGACATAGGTTACCTTTGAGCACGGCCACGCCAGAAACCGTATTTACGGGTTGATCTATAGGGCTGATAACACGATCATTATACGATTTTGCCGAGCTGAAATTTTCCTTCATCGTATGACCATTCACGGTTATTACCTGTCCACGAAGATGTTTATCCAATTCCTTTAACACAGCTGGAAGTCCGCCGGCGTAGTAAAAATCTTCCATGAAATATTCTCCGGAAGGTTGTAAATTCAGCAATAACGGAATATCCTTCGCCAAATTATTCATATCATCTAAGGTTAAATCGACGCCAATACGGCCCGCGATAGCCAGTAAATGCAGGACAAAATTAGTGGACCCACCAATGGCCGTATTCACAATAATCGCATTTTCAAAAGCCTCTCTGGTTAATATTTTTGAAAGAGTCAGATTTTCCTTTACCATTTCTACAATGCGCATACCAGAATGATGAGCTAATACTCTTCTATTGGAGTCCACGGCTGGAATGGCAGCATTTCCAGGCAGGGTCAGACCGAGAGACTCC
>BJGN01000272.1 GCA_014190515.1 Bacteroidota bacterium | reverse complement strand
TTATCTTGAGACCATAACGCAAGAAGATAATCAAGTGGACTTGTCTCCGAAGCTAAGGAAATTAGTTGGTTCGGTTCAATTACCCGCAGACTTTGACGAGGAAAAGGAATTAAGGTCAGCCCTTGAAAAAAAACACTTGTTATGATAAAGGTTTTTCTTGATACAAATGTTATTATCGATTTGATCGCGGACAGAAAGCCCTTTAGTAAACACGTAATTGAAATATTTAAGCATGCAGAGGAGAATAGCATTCATCTTTTTACTTCATCTCATTCAATAGCAACGGCACATTATATTTTGAAAAAATATGTTGCTGAAAAGGAATTAAGAGGAATTCTGTTAAATTTATTAGCATTTCTTGATGTGGTACCCGTTGATTTAGATGTGCTAAAAAAGGGCTTACGTTCTATTCATAAAGACTTTGAAGACGCAATACAAATGTTTTGTGCTTCCTCCATTCCTGGAATTAATTATATCGTAACAAGAAATACGAAGGATTTTAAAACAAGTGAATTGGTTGTTTTGACTCCAGATGAAATGTGCCTAAAATTATAGTAGGGGCGAATAGCATTAGCTATCTTCCATGGTATTCAATTTTTTTTAGCAAGGATTAACCTTATAATGGAAAAAAATATACCACTTCATCTACAGGAAGTGATTTTTGGCTCCAAGGATCCTAAGATTTCCAACCAAATCTCAAAATTGGTCAAAATAGGAGCTATTCGGAAAATTGCTCCAAGAATATATTCTCCCAATATGAATGAGCCTATTATTAAAAGAAATCTTTTCAAGATTCTGGGGAATTTATACCCCGGAACATTGCTTAGTTTGGAAGTTGGGGTACCCTGTAACGTATCTACGAATAAACATTATGTTTAAATCTAAGACGATCTCTGTAATCCTCAAAATCCAGTAAATCCTGATTCAGAACCGGGGTGTCAGGGGTGAAAATTAAATCAAAACCTATCGTAAAGTAGATGCAAACTATCACGTCAATACGAATCCGTGAAATCCTATAATCCTTAAAATCCGTGATTCAAAACCTATCGTGGAGAAGACGCGAAGCATCGCGTCTCTAAGGAAATTTTGCATGAAAATCAAATATCCAGAGGACATTAATAACTGTCATCTATTAAAAAATCATGAATTTGAACATGTTTTACACCTTCTATGTCTTCTTTCCAAAATTCATCCATCGTAACAACAAATTTTGGATAATTATCTAAAATGGCCAATAGGGGACTAAATTCTCGATGTATGGTTGCTTCATTTTCTAATTTGTAGGCAACTTGGATATAGATTTTTTTTCCTTGTTTTTCGGCGATAAAATCAATTTCTCTGCTATCTAATTTGCCAATATATACTTTATATTCCCTTCGTTTAAGTTCCAGAAAAACGACATTTTCCAAAATGCCACCAATCATTCTATCGCGATATCCCATCATCGCATAAAGCAGAGAAAGGTCACTAACAAAGAATTTTTCCTGAGTCTTTAAAATTTCCTTTCCTTTGATATCAAAACGCGATACCCGATATAAAATAAATGCCCCCTCTAAGGCAGATAAATAATTGTAGATGGTGTTGACATCCGTTTTTCGCGACTGGCTTTTAAAATAATCTGAAATACTTTTTCCGGAAAAAGTATTTCCAATATTATCAAAAGCAAAGCGAGTGACCCTTTCTAAAAGTTCAATGTCCCTGATTTTGTATCGCTGTATAGTATCTCGCAGTAGGACAGAGGCATATATATCCCGAATAACTTTATAAGTAGTATCTTCATCGTAATTACCGGTATGAATTATAGGAAATCCTCCTTTTCGCAGGTAGGTTACAAAAGACTCTTTTATAGATGATACAGCAGTTCGATATACACTGTTGAAAAGTAAATATTCTTTGAAAGACAAAGTATAAACGGGTATTTCTATATATCTGCCCGCTAAATAGGTAGCTAATTCTGACGATATTAAATGAGCATTAGATCCAGTAAGATAAACATCAACGTTGAAATCCACCAAAAGCGAATTAACTACTTTTTCCCAAGCCTGAACCTCCTGAATTTCGTCCAGCAAAATATAAAACTTTTTATCTTTTGTAAGCTGTCCCGCTAGATACGCATACAATGAAGGTGCATTTTTCAGATGTTCAGTGGTGAGACTTTCGAAGCTTAGGGCAATGATTCTATTTTCAGTGATTCCTTTTTCAAGTAAAACTTTTTTAAGGAGCAGTAATATGGTTGATTTACCTGACCTCCGTATACCCGTTAATATTTTTATCAGTGGTTTATCTATCCACTGTTCCAGTTGCTTTAAATAAAAAGGCCTTCTAATCATTTTATGCTTTGAAACATAAAAATACTAAAATATTTACACTTTTTAAGGTTATATCCATAAAAACTTTAATAGACATTGAGTATAAATGCATAGATTTTTCGGGGGGGGTAACAAAAAACAGGCTATACATCCATTTTTGCACTGTAAAAATGCAATAAATGTTAATAATTGCATTTTTACAGTGCAATTTTAGTATTTTTGTCTAAACTAAAGGTAAATGCAAACATTGTTTGAATATTCAAATCGATTAATATCCAATGTAGATAAAATATTTACACGATATCTATATAATAGAATTCATTGGGAAAACAGATTAATTGGCATAGTAGGTCCTCGTGGCGTCGGTAAAACGACCCTTGTTTTACAGTATATCAAAAATAATCTTGACGTTCGACATACTTTATACGTGTCGGCAGAGGATTTTT
>BJGN01000271.1 GCA_014190515.1 Bacteroidota bacterium | reverse complement strand
GAAATATAAAATTTTATTCATAGCGGTTGAGGTATATTGGCCAAAAAAAAAGCTTACAAACCTTTAACGTTCATGTCTATCGTGTAAAGACCATCCATTGCGGTTATAAATAGGGTAGATTTATCAGAACCACCAAAAACAACATTGGCAGTCCATCTTGCACTTACCGGAATATGAGCGATTTTAACCCCTTTTTTGTTGAAAACAGTTACTCCGTCGCCAGTCAAATAAACATTTCCTTTCTGATCCAGAGTCATTCCATCAGACCCCATTTCCGCAAATAATTTTTTATCAATCAATTGATTTTTTTTGTTAATGCGGTAAGAATAAGTTTTCTTACCTCCAATATCAGCCACATAAAGCAACTTCCCGTTGGCTGAACCCACAATACCATTAGGCTTTACGAGGGTAGTTTCAACTCTTTCTACCTTTTTTCCATCTTGGGACATGAAATAAACATGTTCTCCATCTTGTTGTCTTTCAGGATTCCTTGTCCAATAATTTCTTTTATAAAGAGGATCGGTAAAGAAAATACCTCCATTAGGGTGAACCCATAAATCATTGGGACCGTTCAATTTTTTTCCATCGTACGAATCAAGTAGAACTTTATGTTTGCCATCGGGAGAGAAAGACCAGATTTGATTATCCATATCAGCGCAGGCCAGTAAATTTCCGTTGCCATCAAAATAAAGGCCATTGGCCCTACCTGAATTATCGGAAAAAATATTTAATTGACCTGAGCTGGCAGACCATTTTACAATTGTATTGTTCGGCTGGTCTGTAAAGAAGACATTCCCTATTTTATCTACGGCAGGACCTTCCGTAAAAATGAAGCCACTTCCAATTTTCACAAGTTTTGCTCCATTTTTAACAATAGAAGCATCATCCATTATTTGTCCAAAAGAAAAATGGACAAGTAGCATTTTGATTAAAAATAAACAGCGAGCAAAATGATTCATGTTCTAAATTTTAATCAATATAACAATAAATTATGTTTTAAAAAACATCTGACAAAGGATCTTTAAAGGATATTCCATTTTCTAAAGGATCTCTTGAAAGCAAATTGAATTCGGCCAGCGCGTGAATAATCAGTTCCATAAAAATAAGGGTATTTTCTTTTTCACTTCCGGCATATTTTTCAGCTAGTTTTTTCAGACCTGCCACCTTTTCCAATCGGTTTACATATTCATTTTCTGGTAAATCCAACGGCAACTCCAAAACATTAGCATCTGAAAAATAAGCTTTTAATGTCCCATAGGGATCTCTTTCATTCCCCTTAGATAGCGCATCGGGATTGGGGAAAAGTTTTAGGAAATAATTTTTGATAGCCTTACCAAAAAGTGCCATAGCTACAGCTTGAGGCCCTTCCTGTTCCCCTTCATAAACGAGTTCAATTTTCCCTGTAATAGCGGGAATAATTCCCCAGAAATCACTGATTCTTGCTACGCCGGTTGATTCATTATTTAACAATAATCTTCTTTCTACAGTACTTACCAGATTTTCATAAGCACTGATAGATAAACGGGCTGAAACACCACTTTTTGCATCTACAAATTCACTTTCGCGTGCTTGAAAAGCAATATCCTCCAATAAATAAGATAAAATATCGGGTACTTTGACAACATTTGCCATTTCCGGAGCAATTTTAGCTTCCGCTAAAGTTATCTGCCTGGCTATGTCAATTGTTTTAGGATAGTGGGTTAAAATCTGGCTTTGAATCCTATCTTTTAACGGTGTAATAATACTTCCCCTATTGGTATAATCTTCTGGATTGGCCGTAAAAACGAAGGAAATGTCCAGAGGGAGTCTCAGTTTAAAACCTCTGATCTGGATATCCCCCTCCTGTAAAATATTGAATAAAGCTACCTGAATTCTTGGCTGCAAATCGGGTAATTCATTGATAACAAATATACAGCGATGAGAACGAGGAATGAGACCAAAATGAATGACCCTTTCATCTGCATAAGGTAATTTTAAAGTAGCAGCTTTTATAGGATCGACATCCCCTATTAAATCGGCAATACTAACGTCGGGGGTAGCCAATTTTTCGACGTATCTGTCGCTTCTGTGAAGCCAGGTTACAGGCGTTTCATCTCCCATTTCAGCCACTAAATCTCTGGCAAATCTGGAAAGCGGTTGCATTGGATCGTCATTTAACTCACTTCCTGCAACGATAGGAATATACTCATCTAACAAATTGACTAACAAACGCGCCATTCTGGTTTTGGCTTGTCCTCTTAATCCGAGAAACAATACATGATGTCTGGAAAGAATAGCTCTTTCCAAATCAGGAATTACCGTATTTTCAAATCCAAGGATTCCAGCAAGGATAGGTTCACCCTTTTGCAACCTTGATCTAAGATTTCTGCGTAATTCATCTTTTATAGAAATAGGTTGATACCCTGTCGATTTTAATTGCCCTAAAGTGGAAGCCCTCATGTTTTTCATTTTTTTTAGGAAACATTGAAAAATGAAATTAGTTTATGATTTACCTTAGGTTTAAATTTTAAATAACATGAGTAAAGCATTTTTATATAGAAATTTACCGATATTGTTTTTATTATTTATTTCAAATTACAAGCAATGAAATATTGTCTGCTTTTTTGTTTCATAATTCCTTTTGGTTCTATTTTTAAGACAAATGGACAAATCGTAGGGCCTGAAAATGGTACCTTAATCATAGCTGGTGGTGGGAAATTATCCGATACTATTCTATTGGCTTTCATTGAAGCCTCAGGGGGCATGGAGGCGCCGATTTTAGTCATAC
>BJGN01000270.1 GCA_014190515.1 Bacteroidota bacterium | reverse complement strand
CCTTCATAACCATTGCAAAAATAAATTTTCTACCAGAAGGTCTTACCTCTATTTTCTTATTTATAGGTCAAGCTCCGGTTTCGTTAAGCATAGGCGCTTTGATTTCCGTTTATTTGTTAAAAAACAGAGCTATTCCGGAGGTTAATACCATCATGGAGAGAGCCATTGAAAAAGCGGGAAGTATTTTAGTCATAACCGCAAGTGGTGGCGTATTCGGATTGGTAATCAAGGAATTGATGCAAGATTTACCCTTAAATCAATGGCTTGGAGGTATGGGATTAGGCCTTTTCATTCCCTTTTTAATAGCCTCTTTCCTTAAGATAGCCCAAGGTTCCTCTACCATCGCCGTTTTAACCACCGCCGCCTTGATTAGTCCAATGCTGGAAACCATAGGGTTGGATTCATCATCCGGACAATTAATGGTTGTATTAGCTATGGGCGCGGGATCCATGGTATTTTCCCATGCCAACGATTCTTATTTTTGGGTAATTACCCAGTTCTCAGGCATATCTTCTAACACCACCCTTCGATATTTTTCAACAGCCTCATTCATTATGGGGATTACCAGTATGGCAACTATTTTTCTTATTAATTTTTTATTTTTTTAAAAATCCGGAACGAAACTGACTTGACAAGCTATATATAAATGATATTAATTTTAATCACTCAATTTATCAGTTATGAAAGCCATTTCTTTTTTAAAAGTACTTCCCATTATCGGATTATTTTCTGGAACCTTATTAGCACAAGAATTTCCAAAACCTGAAGAAAAGCCAGATTTCGAATTTATTTCCACTGACGGCCTATCTGAATTAAAGGGTCATACTTCCAGACCCATTCCAAATCAGTACATTGTCATTTTAAATCCAACCGTAGCAAAGACAGCCCTCCAGGTGTATGAATCTCAATCTTTTTCAACGAGAGATGAGCAGGTAAAAACAGGGATTGAAGTAGAGCGCACTGCCCAAAATAATATTCTGGCTATTGCGCAGAAACTAGGTATTTCCCAATCAAGTGTGCTGGGTATCTACAGCGGGGTGAATGTAGGATTTTTTGCAACTATACCAGATGATGTCGCTAAAAGACTGATAGCTAATATTAAGCAATTTCCTGAAGTCAGTTCTATTACACAAGATCAGACGGTAGCGAGAGCAGGTGAATTAACAAAAAGTAAGGTTCCTCATCTAATAAGCATGGCACAATCTGTTCCATGGGGTGTTGCATTCACTGGTTGGACCAACATGCCAAATCAAATTTACTGGGCATGGATATTAGACACAGGTATTGATTTACAACATCAGGATTTGAATGTATTAGGAAGTGCGCCTTTTGCAAAATCCTTTATTGCCGGACAAACAGTACAGGATGGACACGGACACGGTACCCATGTTGCTGGAACGGTAGCTGCAAAGAACAATACTTTTGGTGTAGTAGGTGTGGCTGCGGGTGCGCGTGTAGTACCAGTAAAAGTGTTAAGTAATTCAGGATCAGGATCATGGGGTGGCGTATTAGCAGGAGTTAACCATGTAGCGACTTACGGAATACCTGGAGATGTGGTCAATATGAGTTTGGGTGGCACTGGAACTTATGCAGCACTAGAAACTGCTATTGCCACCTTAGCAGGCTCAAGAAAGATATTCTTCAGTATCGCTGCCGGAAATAGCAATTTGCCAGCCACCGGTTTTACACCGGCCAGAACAAATGGAGTGAACGTCTATACCATATCTGCCATGGATAACAGATGTAATATTGCCGGATTCTCAAATTACGGTAATCCACCAGTTGACTTTGCAGCACCTGGCGTAGGAATCTTATCCACCTACAAAGGAAATACTTATGCAACCATGAGCGGAACCTCAATGGCTGCTCCACATGTAGCAGGAATCCTTTTATTAAACTCTGGACTGGTAAGAAACGGAGGATGTTGTGCCGGCAGACTTTGTACAGATAAGGATGCAATCAAAGATTTGGTAGCAAAAAGATAATTAGTTTCCTGAAAATATAAGTCCCATGAAATAAAGGAGGCTTTCCAAACGGGAAGTCTCTTTTTCTTTTTTGGAAAAAGAGAAGCATAAAGAAAAATAAATCTTCGCAAATACATGAAAAGCCAAACGAATGTGCTAATTAACCTCCGCAAACAATAGTATTCAAACAGTCAGAAGAACTTAAAGAAAATTCAGAAGTTCTGAAAGCTGAACTTATTTACAAATATGACCAAGGAAAATAAAAGGTGAGCCGTCAAGAGCACTTGCCCATTTTACATTAAAAAACACGCCTTATGACCGCACAAGAACTCATACAACTCCTACAGACCCTTCCTCCACATACTAAAATTGTTGTACGGGGCTATGAAGATGGCTACAATGATATTTTGCGATTGAACGAGGTAAAAATAAAACCCAAAGCCGATGCCAATTGGTATGATGGGGAATATATAGATAATAATGATGCAGAGGCAACGCTTGCGATTGACTTATTTGGCGTAAATCAACTGTCTAAAGATTGATTTGATATAATATTGATAGCCTGAAATTGGGAAAAAATTAATTTGGTAGGGGCGAATTGCAATAACCCACTTGTAATTAAACTCCTACATAGTTAAATTACAAGCCAATATGGATATGAAAAGTAAAAAACAAACCTCGGACAGCATCAAAGGCGAAAATTTTTTACCATCATTTTCCTTTACACAATTTTAAATTTCTTTCCAATTCTCTAATTTTCAATTCCTTATCCAACAGAGAATCCTTTAAAGACTCATTATCCAACAATAATTTCCT
>BJGN01000269.1 GCA_014190515.1 Bacteroidota bacterium | reverse complement strand
GCCCGTTCCAGCACTATTTATGGCGTAAGAACGTATATAATAGGTGGTATTAGGTGTTAAAGCGGTGACATTTACACTAAAACTCCCCGTTCCACTGCCACTACTTACTTTGGTATTTGAGGTAGTTGGATTGTTAGAAGTTCCGTACACAATACCCCTCTCTGTGACATTTGCGCCTCCGTCGTTGCTGACAGTTCCACCTGACGTTACCGTTGTTTGGGTAATCCCCGACGCATCGGTGGTAATCAAAGTAGGGACGGCAACAGGTAAAGTTTGAAAGGAAATTTCATTTCCATAACCCGTTCCAGCGCTATTGGTAGCGTAAGCCCTGACGTAATAGGTAGTATTTGGCGTTAAGCCAGTTATTGAACCAGAAAAGCTCCCTGTTCCAGAACCAATGGTTAATATCGTATTTGAAAGAGTGGGATTAGATGTTGTTCCATAAACCAATCCACGAGCGGAGACTGCTGCGCCACCGTCGGAAGAGATATTACCCCCACTATTAACAGAAGTGGAAGTTATTGAAGATATTGAAGAGGTGGTCAGCGTTGGGTAAGCTGCACCCGACCAAGAGGGTATGCCTGTGGATGTTATAATCAAAGATTGACCCGGTAATCCCGGAGCAAGATTAACCCAATTGGTACCGTTCCAATATTGCATGTTACCAAGAGTAGTGCCTAGTGGGAAGTCTGATATGTTCAACTTGGTATTGATCCGATTTGACAGGTTTGCAGTGTCCGTTGCATTCAGTTTCGTTGCCAATCTGCCGGTCAGATTTAGTACTGAAGTGTCTGTCTTTCCAGCGTATAATGCATAAGGCACACTCATCAATTCCTGTGTTCCTAAAACAACATAGTTGCTTCCGCCATTGAAATCAGCTTCCAATTTGATGAAATGAGTCTGATTACCCCAATTAATGTTGTAAAATACCCCAGAAATCAAGGTACCCATACCAATTTGTATGCTGATTAAGCCTGACGCATCCGTTGTTTTGGCATGCGTTTCAGTAAAAACATTGCTTCCATTAGCACTTCCTGCTAATAAGCTGATCCGTAGATTGACTGCCTTATTTGCGACAATCTCTCCTGAACTGTTCCTTAAAATAGATTGGAAATTAATTTTCTGCGGTGCCTGGGCAAAGGCAAAAAATGGAAAAAAAAGCATAATAATGATTCTTGCATTCATGTTATTTAATTTAATTCTTCGAGATTGATATAAAGGTAATTATTATTATTTGTTGTAAAAACTTTTGTTATAAAATTGTCTTACCCAATCTTCGCAGGAAATTACGAGCGCAGCCGCCATTGGTTTGAATCAGGTGACAGCGGGTGAATATTATATTGAAACCTGAAGAGATAAATGACCTAACGGCAACGAACGCCATTGTTCCGTAAATAGGGAAATGTATCTGTATCATGGGAGGGCGAATGCCATTCACCCCTACAAACGTGATACTACGATGTATTAACACCTCTGTAATAATGAAAATCCTGATTCAAAATTATTTACAGGAAATATTCCCCAAAAACAAGGCACATAATCTTCGGTGGACATTATAAGTGCAAAATATCAAGTATTGTCGGCCAGGAATTCTACTGAGGAATGATTTTTGTCAAAAATAATTTCTATCATGTTTTGTCAAAAGTCTGAATTTATTATTAAATATGGTACCGGGTAATTTTTTATGCAGATTTATCTTGAATTTTTTTCCTATATCCTTGATTGCCTCTACCTAAGCTTCCGCCAGGCCGCCCTCATGTCCAATAGCATCAAAAGACATGCGGATGACAGGATAGGTATCGGTCCAATCCCATTTATCTTCAATCCATAACCCTTTAAATAAGGGCTTATTGCCCGAAAAAAGTTCATTAATAGTATCCAGCGTTAAGGATTTGCCAAAACGACGTGGGCGAGATAAAAAATAATTGCTATCTGCAGGACTACATAAATTATTTCCGTTTTATCTACATAATAATTATTACTAAAATTAAAAAAACAATTCTAGTTATTTTTAGAAAAAAAATCTATCGTCTTAAAAGAATACTTCAAAAAATAAAAATAATGATAAATAGAAGTTAATCAATAATTTAAATCATTTCAGCATTGAGACGATGAGTGTGACGCGACCAAAATATTAATTTAAATCCTGTCGCGGAAAGAGCGAATGCAATTCGCCCCTACGGGATTTTGGATGAAATAAAATCGATACTATTCAACAAATTCCGAAAAACAAAATCCTCATTTATAATCAGTGAAATCCTGAAAATCCTGATTCAAAACCATGTGACAACAGGTGAATTTACATTGAATCCTGTCGAGGAAAAGACGCGAAGCATCGCGTCTCTACGGGGTAGTTAAAAAATCGGCTTGTACCAGGTTGCGTTCGGTTTTGTTGAAAACAAGGCCTACTTCATGAACGGTCATGCCCTCCCTGTTCCTGTATTTTTCCCCATAATTCCTTTGAATAATTTGCTGAAGCGCTTGATTTTTTCCTTCAGGCAGATTGTCCACCACCTTTATTTCCATCACATAAATATGATTCCTAAAGATAATGGTCATATCGGCTTGACCATGATTGGTGATATCTTCAGGGATTACCTGTGCATTGATTGAAGCGAAAAAGGTATACAAGACCGAGGCGTAGTACCCTTCAAAATTGGCCAGGTCGTTATTAGTGAAATTACGCCAGGGGATACCCGCAAATAAACCCTTTATTGTTTTGATTAATGAAGTTACATTACCCGTTGATAACTCCTTCTTCATTTGAAGCCTGGAATCTAGCTTTA
>BJGN01000268.1 GCA_014190515.1 Bacteroidota bacterium | reverse complement strand
CTGGCACTCCAGCACTCAATTCCCTCATATTCAGAAGCTGTGGCTTCAAATTGAGCAAATAATTCTTTAATCTGTTCAGCTTTCATAATTAAATTGGTTGATGTTTATTGAATTAATTCGAAAAGTTTATTTCAAATCAAATATTCAAAACTATTCCTTCAATATACGACAAATAAAATGGATATGAGGTAAATATGAAAATGCTACTAAATGACTAAGGTAAGTTGCTGTTGAATGGGGTTTATACCTTTAACTTTTCTTTTCAGTTCCTATTCAGGGAAACAAAATGAACTTTTTTGTTATTATTATGAAAAACATGCCATGATATTTCATTTTGATAACAGCTACGGTAAGCTACCTGAATCTTTTTATATTCCTACAAATCCTACTCAGGTGCCTGATCCCTCTGTTTTGTTATTCAATGACAACTTAGCCAGGGAATTGGATTTATCCCCGGACAACATGGACATGGAAGAAGCGGCTGCCTTGTTTTCAGGAAATAAAATGATTCCCGGCTCATTTCCAATAGCCCAGGCTTACGCTGGACATCAATTTGGAAATTTTACCATGCTGGGAGACGGAAGAGCCATCTTATTAGGCGAACATATTACAAAAGCGGGGAATCGATTTGATATTCAGTTAAAAGGATCAGGTTATACTGCATTTTCCAGAGGAGGCGACGGACGTGCTACCCTGCGCGCTATGCTTAGAGAATACTTGATAAGTGAGGCCATGGCAGGACTGAAAATACCCACTACAAGAAGTTTGGCTGTTTTAAAAACAGGCGCCAAAGTGTACAGAGAAGAAGTACATGAGGGAGCTATTTTAACCAGAATAGCCTCTTCTCATATCAGGGTTGGTACTTTTGAATTTGCTAATAGGTTCGTCCCTAATGAATCATCTATTCTATTGGATTATGTCATTGACAGACACTATCCCGATTTGAATTTGTCAAAATCAAAGGCCAGAGATTTAATGGAGGCGGTTATGTTAAAGCAGATTGATTTAATCGTGCAATGGATGAGGGTTGGTTTTATTCACGGCGTCATGAATACCGATAATATGTCTATTGCCGGCGAAACCATTGATTATGGCCCTTGTGCCTTCATGAATACCTATCATCCGGAAACTGTTTTTAGTTCTATTGATACCCAGGGCAGATATGCTTTTGGAAACCAACCTTCTATCGCGCAGTGGAATATTGCCTGTTTTGCTGGTTCGTTATTATCAATGATTCACGAGGAAAAGGAAGTGGCTATAGAGATGGCCAAAGAGGTTTTAAATTCATTCCCAGCTATTTATCAAGAAAAATGGCAGGATATGATGTTTAAAAAACTAGGTTTTTCAAAGGAGACAGATTTGCAACGAAGAAAAAATAGCCTGTCCACCTTGTTAGATTGGATGACTAAAAATAAAGCAGATTATACGAATACTTTTTTGGTTTTACAGGGAGATATGCCCATGGAAGGTATCTATTTGCAGGAGGATTTTCAGTCATGGTTTACTAACTGGCAAGACATGGAAAGGGGGAATGAGGAAGCCCGATTAAAAAGAATGCGTGAAAATAATCCCTTATTCATTCCCAGAAATTATTTGGTTGAAAAAGCCCTTGATGAGGCTTGTTTAAATGACGATCTTCGGTTTTTTAAAGAATTACTTGACATTTTTACCAATCCATACGCACAAAATGCCTCAGCTGCCTCATTTATGAAAGTTCCTGATAGTATCGACACAGGGTATAAAACTTTTTGCGGCACTTAGGAATATCCACTCAATGCATGGATAATGTTTTTTGAACAACCAGTATTCGGTCTGTTTGAATTAAATCCACGCCCATTTCGCGCGCTTTGATGTAATTGATTTCCGTATCGAGAGGTCCCAATAAGTCCGTAAATACTTTAACACCCAAACGATGGATTTCATCCACCATCTCTTTCGTTAGAGAAAGCCAGGACGCGTCGAAGGCATAAGGTTTCATTTTATTGAATTTTGCCATGATATCAGATTTGTTTTTAAGGGCAGGAAGTAATTTAGCACCTTCAAAAACCGATGTCAAGCGCCATAAAAAATCATCGGAACCATAATATACAGCGTTTTCGTCCAAGCCATATTTTTTTAAGATGGTAACAAGCGGTTGAGGATCCACATCTTTAGCATCTATATAAAGGTAGGTTTTTTGTTGACGCGATGCGTTCCAATCGGATATAAGCTGACAAGTTTCCTCCAGGGTAGGAATTTTTTCATTTTCAAACACACCTGTAAATCCCTTTCCAGCGGAGAGCGTTTTTAAAAACGCTGCGTCATAAAGTTTGAAAGCACCTTTTCCATTGGTTGTTCGATCCAGATTAGCATCATGCATAATCATCAGGACACCATCATTTGTCGTCCTGACATCCACCTCTATAAAGTGAGCACCTGCCTTGAGCGCATTTTTAAATGCTGCTAAAGTATTTTCAGGAGCAGAAGATGCATTTCCGCGATGTGCAGAAATTTGCAAAGTACTTTTTTGCTGAGAAGGATAGGATATATTTTGAGATATACTTGTGGAGGAAAAATAAAAGAATGCGAAAGAGAAAAACATCCATTTTAAGTACGGAATCTGGTTCATAATTAGGGGCTATTTCATGAAAATGTATGAATTAATCTTTATTTATTTATGAAATTCGTATTAATAATGTTAGATTTTATTAAATAAATGAATGTAAAAAGGAGATTTATTTAAATATTGATCAAATTCAAGTAAATCTATAACCTACATCCTATGAATTTCAACCTGTTCTATAAAGGAATTA
>BJGN01000267.1 GCA_014190515.1 Bacteroidota bacterium | reverse complement strand
GGCAATAGGACCATACCAAAGCCAGAAACCAGTGACGGTAAAGACAAACAGGGCTAAACCAGTGACCGAAGTATAAAATAATATGAAAGGCTCTCCCTCCGTCTTAAAATAAAAATCAAGAAAAGAACCGTCGTGCACATCTTCAATAAAATCGGATCTTCTGGTATGGATTTGCAATAATTTACCGGTGGCGCCATCCAATTGAATCTCCTGATAGTGATTTGTAAATACAAATTTGACGATACCTTTATCTGGTCTGACATCTATTCTGTCAAGTTCATTAGAAAAAGTAGGCCCCAGAGAGTCCTTTAATACGAGAAAAGCATTTTCCTTTAAAGAATCAAGGGAGATCCACTCATTTAAATCGGTGGAAGACCCTTTAGCAGATTTTGGCAAAATGATACCCCCACTATTTTTTTTCCACCCTAATAATAGACCAGAAATAGAAATAACGAAGAAAAAGATAAACAAAAAGGCACCGGTGGTTCGATGAATCTTTCTAAAGACACGTAATAATTTAACTTGCATACCAGTGAAAAACTAACGTTGAATAATTCAAAGATAATCAATCATTCCCATCGATTGGCGAAATAAATGGGGAAATAACATAATCATTTCAAGTTCATGATTTATGAAGAGCACTCTCATCCATTTAATTTTCTTAAAAGTTTGGAAATATAGGCATTTCTTGATTTATGAGCTCATTCCAGTTCGTAGAATTTCTTTATCATCAATGTTAAAATTAAAGGTCAGAAGCTTTTAATTTAAATTATTTGACGGTGAATCATGAAATGAGTGTATCTTTGCGGTTTTGAAGGTAAAACCAAATCATGGTATTTGAAGACTTAGGCATAATGCCTGCCATTCTCGAGGCATTAAAAGGAGAAGGATATATTAATCCAACCCCAATCCAGGAAAAAGCGATTCCTATATTAATAAAAGGTAAAGATTTACAGGGTTGCGCCCAAACGGGCACAGGTAAAACAGCAGCTTTTGCTATACCCATCTTACAACGGTTATCGCAGAATCCTTTGCAGAAACAAGGACCTAAACCTATACGTACCTTAATACTCACACCAACGCGGGAACTAGCCATTCAAATCGGTGAAAGTTTCGCCAGTTATGGAAAAAATGTAAATATTAATCATACGGTTATTTTTGGCGGTGTCTCTCAAGGTGCACAAGTTGATGCCTTACGCCGTGGTGTTGATATTGTTATTGCTACCCCTGGAAGATTAATAGATTTGAATAATCAAGGTCTTGTTGCCCTGAATAAAATCGAAATTTTCGTTTTAGACGAAGCAGACAGAATGCTTGACATGGGATTTGTAAATGATGTTAAGAAAATCATAAAATTGATACCTAAGCACAGGCAATCGATCTTTTTTTCCGCTACTATGCCTGATTCCATTACCCAGTTGGCATCTTCCATTTTAACTCAGCCACAATATGTAGAAGTAACACCCGTCTCTTCTACCGCTGAGACCATAGCACAAGAACTTTATTTTGTGGACATGGTAAATAAGCGCGATTTACTCCTTCATATATTAAAAGATAAGGAGTTAAAATCTATACTGGTGTTTACCCGCACCAAGCATGGTGCCGACAAGGTGGTGAAACTATTAGAACGCGAAAGTATTAAAGCTGCGGCAATTCACGGAAATAAGTCACAAAATGCAAGACAAAAAGCATTAAACGACTTTAAGGATAAAAAATTAAGGGTTTTAGTTGCCACTGATATTGCGGCAAGGGGCATTGATATTGATGAATTAGAATTAGTCATCAACTATGAAATTCCAAATATCCCTGAAACCTACGTTCACAGAATTGGAAGAACAGGACGTGCAGGACAAATTGGAAAAGCCATTTCTTTCTGTGACAGTGATGAAAGAATATACATGAGGGATATTCTGAAACTGACTAAAATTAATATTCCAGTTGCCAATGAACACCCGTTTTTACCAGCTGAGGGAAATACAGATTTAAGTACAGCGGTAAAACCAAAGGCCAAAGCGCCGCTACCTCGTGAAAACAGACCTCGCAACCATGCGTATGGATCTACTTCTAAAGGTGGTAACGGGCAAAGAAAAAGAGAAAATAGTTTTTAACTACTAATTCTTATACTGTTTATTTTATAAAATCCCCAATACGATTGTGTTGGGGATTTTGCTAAGATGGCGGTGCGATTACCCTGTTAGTATTCTAAAGTGTGCATAATAAGGGTGACGGCGAGGACTAATTCCTCGGTGGAAATTATGCGCGCAAATGCCGGGTTTGAATCAGGATTTACAGGATTTTCAGGATCATCCATAACGTCGTTGGTTTGGGTAGGAAGGTTATTAATACATGTTGCTTCCATTGTAAAGCTTTTCGCCGATGTGTAACACATCGGCGAAAAGAAGGGTATAAAGTATTCCTCTACAAATGAACATTATACCCAAACCGAAGACGTTCTATGCAATCCTGTAAATCCTTTAAATCCTGATTCAAAACCGAGCGAAAGGGTGTAAATTTATAATATTTACCTATCGCGAAAAACACGCGAAGCATCGCGTCGATACAACGAAGACGTCCTCTATTATCCGTGAAATCCAATAATCCTTAAAATCCGTGATTCAAAACCAGATGTAAAGGGTAGATTTTAGCAATATAAATCGAGTAGGAAGGTAGGGATTATTTCCCTACCTGTCCTCTCACACCACCGTACGTACCGTTCGGTATACGGCGGTTCTTTAAGTTTTGATTCTAACCTTTTGGTATTGGTCGGAGAAAAATGTGAATCCTGCTTGACGTAGTCT
>BJGN01000266.1 GCA_014190515.1 Bacteroidota bacterium | reverse complement strand
GCAGAAAGCATATATTTCCATAATCTTTCCTTCCCTTTTTCGGGATATAAGGAGTTGAAAATAGCTTCAAAGGACTGGTTTTCAGATCCTGCTTTTCTTACAGCTGTTAACGCAGCTTCAAATAAATCATATTCAGTGTCCAACAAATCAGTGTTATATTCTTTACCGCTTTGGTCATAAATTCTAAGACTTTCATCGTCCGTCAAATAGGTAGAAGCACCTGCTTGTGCGGCAAGAGCGGTAATTGGATTACCTCCTTTGGGGCCATGTATCCAGCTGGCACCTTCATCAAAAGCAATGCCAATAGATCGGTCAGTCCTTAATCGTCCGCCTATTTTCTCCTGTGACTCCAGCACTAAAACAGTAAAACCATTTTCTTTTAGTTTTTTCGCAGCTGCCAGACCAGCGATACCTGCACCAATGACAATTATTTTTTTATCGGTAAGCACCGGAGTTTCCGTTTCCAACAGGGAACAAGCACTTGTCAAAGAGGATTGGAATAAGAAAAAGGGACTTGCCTTGATGGCAGATAATACAAATTTGCGACGTAACATAGGTAAGTATTTATTTAGTGGTATAAAATTAGCTATATTTATATAACAAAGCACTAATTACAGAATAACATGAAATTTAAAGGCAAAATTGTTTGGATAACGGGCGCTTCCTCTGGATTGGGAGAAGCTATGGCAAAATTATTTAACGAACATGGCGCCCAACTAATTTTGTCTTCACGGAATGTTGCAGCCTTAGAAAGAGTACAACAATCGTTTCTAAATAAAGAAGCATCATCAGTTATCATCCCATTAGATTTACGCGAATATAATACCTTTGAAGAGCTTACAAAAAAAGCAATAAATGCTTTTGGTAAAATCGATATTTTAATAAATAATGGGGGCATTAGTCAGCGAAGTTTTGCTGTAGATACCCCATTTTCAGAGGAATTGCGATTACTTGAGACCGATTTAATAGGCACCATTGCCCTTACAAAAGCTGCCTTACCCCAATTATTGCTCCAAAAGGGACAGATAGTAGTGATAAGTAGCGTTATGGGTAAAATAAATACTAAATACAGAACTTCGTATGCTGCGGCAAAACATGGTCTGGTGGGTTATTTTGAGTCTTTAAGACTGGAACTCGCCGATGAGGGTGTTAATGTTTGCAACATCATGCCAGGATTTATTGCGACAAATATCACAAAAAACTCATTGGGAACTTCCCCGGAATTAGTAAAATCAAGTCAGAATAATCTGGGATTATCTCCTGAAAAATTTGCGGTACAGGCACTCGACGCCATTTATCGCAGAAAAGGAAACGTATATATTGGCGGCTTTAAAGAAAGAGCGGC
Source organism: Bacteroidota bacterium (assembly GCA_014190515.1). Classification (GTDB taxonomy): domain Bacteria; phylum Bacteroidota; class Bacteroidia; order Chitinophagales; family Saprospiraceae; genus BJGN01. Next base: position 1,458 of record BJGN01000266.1, on the reverse strand, counting down.
TATGATTATTAAACGAATTTCTCCGGCTATTTTCGACTATTTCATAAAGAATCAGAAAGTTACCTAAGGTTAGGGGACAGCGTCGGTTGGTTGAAAATGGATCGGGTGCCTTGGAGGCTGTTTTTGAATTGAAGAAAATGTGCACGGAGGTAAGGAATTATTTCTCCATTAGGTGTTGGACTTCCTCTAATTCCCCTTTAAAAAATTGGGTAGGAATAATTAATGGACTTGTAACATTTCCAAGATTCGTAGTTAGTGTTGTTATGAAAGCCCTAACGTAAGGAAACATGATAGCAGGCGCATTAATATTGACAAATACCTTCTTTAAGTTCTCATCTACGTTAGCTTTTAATTCAAAAGTTCCAACGGATATAATGAATAATTCAAAAAAATTCGAGGAACTTAATGTAACTTCTTGAATTATTTTAAAATAATCTGGCTGCTCAGTGGGGTAAAAAACCTTAGGTTTAATATCAATGTTTATAATGTTCCCAGGACTTTGGACGAAAGGATTTTCTGATTTTAGATTAATTACAGGGAAATCAACGCCATGAAATTTTAATTGTATTTGGTCAGCAACTTCCACTATGAAGCTAATTGATAATGTTGGGAACAAGGAACCTCACTAAATTTTGTTTCAAAAACAACATTCTGATAAGTTAGCACGGTTTCTAAGTATATTTCTGGTATTGGAGTAAATATACCTTCGCCTAAAGATTGGAAAAAAGCATTCAACCTTTTCTCATGGAGCCACGCAGTTAGACTTTCACTTGTCTCATTAGCTAATGCCGAATCAAGTTTAATTTCCAGGGTTACTAAATCCAACATAAAAAGGTGATTTTTTTAGATACATTTTTCTCTTTTCAGAAATTCAAAGTTAAGAATAATTTCCACATTATAAACGGCTAATTGTATTCTCTTACGGTATTGAAAATATCTTATCTTACCTGCCTTGTATTCAATCGGTCTTATTAAAAGTCTTTCTGTATTTGCAGGTAAATCCTGAAATTTAATTCCATGTATCTCATTCCAAAGCCCTCGTTCCTTCAGATAGTCATTTAATTCCTTTAAACTGGGTTTCATTTTAGTTTTAGACATAATAGCTTTGGCTACTTTTTCTATTTGTTTGAACCAAAAAAAATAGTGTTCCTCATTAAAAACAGTATCCAGAATATTATCTATTTGAATTTCACTTTGATATACCTCATAGTATTTGCTACCACGTTTAGATTTGATACCCCATTCATCGGCATCTTCTAGATCTAGCCAGAAATAAAATGCTTCCCCAAGCCATGCGTCATCTCTAACGCATCTAATTGAATCTTTCAAGATGCTTTTTCTTGATTCTTGCGTATGGTAATAAATACTTTGGCTCACTTAAATTTTTTAAATACTTAACATTTAAAATAATATCAATATAGCGGATAAGACTTTGATGTAAATATACTTTTTTTAGAC
>BJGN01000265.1 GCA_014190515.1 Bacteroidota bacterium | reverse complement strand
TAAATAAGATCAGTAGGTGATAATTGCTTTAATAGTTTTGGATTTTTAGCACCATACACCCAGTCTTCTGTATTTGATACGTCCATCAATACCATAGCAATCCGGCTCATAGATGTTTGAACATTACCAATTGTTTTTACGGCTTTAAACGGTGAATTTTCTGGAGTTGATGTAAAAACCGTGATGCCGTCCTTATTTATATTCAGTTTCCAATTTTGTTGCGCTGGGAGAGTATTGTTTAGCAAACAGAGTAGGCCGACCCATAGCATTTTTTTAATTTCCTTCATAAAATACATCGCACCGAAGCTACACGTTTATATCAATTTGCAAAAGATAGCGGTAATTATTTTAGCTAATTTGTATTATCTTTCTCTTTCTCTAAATTATGATGTATGACTAGAATATGGAAACCAAATATCTGGCTAATGTTTATGGCAATGCTTACCACTCAGGGATTTTCTCAGATCTCATTAGTTCCCCGACCATTGGAATTAAAGGAAACCGGATCAGGAAATATTTTTACTATAAAGGCAGAAACACCTGTCATACTTACATCGGATAAATTACTGCCATCGGCAGAATTTTTAGTTCAATATGTTCAACAATATTATGGCGTGCAGTTAAAAACGTCAAAAAAGCCCGCTAAAGTAAATGGAGTTGTTCTTTCGATAGATCCTGCTGCTGGGGGACAAGGAGCATATATGCTTGAGGTAACGGCATCAGGAGTTAGTATCAAAGGCGCAGATGAAACAGGGGTTTTTTATGGGGTACAAAGTTTATTGCAGTTATTACCTGCCAATAAGACTACAGCACTTGATCTTCCGGGTGTTTGGGTAAAAGATGCTCCCCGTTTTGGTTATAGGGGGGTGATGTTGGATGTAGGTCGGCATTTTTTTCCGGTAGAATTTGTAAAAAAGTTTATTGATTATCTCGCCATACATAAGATCAATACTATGCATTGGCATCTTACTGAAGATCAGGGTTGGAGGATTGAAATAAAAAAGCATCCTCAGTTAACGGCAAAAGGGGCTTATCGCAACGGTACGATAGTTGGCCATTACCCAGGCTCTGAGAATGACAATGAACGATATGGCGGCTTTTATACTCAAGATCAGGTAAAAGATATTGTTGCCTATGCTGCGAAGCGTTACATAACTGTTGTGCCTGAGATTGAAATGCCCGGACATGCCTCTGCAGCTATAGCAGCATTTCCTAATTTGAGCTGTTTCCCAAATGAACCAACAAATCTGGGTAAGCTTCCTTCCGAAGTCAGTAAGGCTAATCCAGGCAAACAGGTGCAGGAAACCTGGGGAGTTCATGATGATGTATTCTGTGCAGGAAATGACAGTGTGTATCAATTATTAGAGGATGTGATGGATGAAGTCGTTCCTTTATTTCCTTCTACTTTATTTCATATTGGAGGCGATGAATGCCCCAAGGCCAACTGGAAAAGGTGTCCACGTTGTCAGGTACGTATGAAGGAACATAATTTAAAAGATGAACATGAATTGCAAAGTTATTTTGTTCAGCGTATGGAGAAATATATCAATTCAAAAGGAAAGATATTAATTGGGTGGGACGAGATCTTAGAGGGTGGACTAGCTCCAAACGCATGGGTAATGAGTTGGAGAGGGGAAGCTGGAGGGATTGAAGCAGCCAAGCAAAATCATGATGTGATCATGTCGCCCACCACGTATTGTTATTTCGACTATTACCAGGGTAAATCTAAAACAGAGCCATTAGCTATTGGTGGTTATTTACCATTGAATAAAGTGTATTCGTATAATCCATTCCCTGATGCATTAACTGCAGAGCAAGCAAAGCATATTAAAGGTATCCAAGCAAATCTCTGGACAGAATACGTGGAAAGTCCGTCAAAAGCAGAATATATGTTGATGCCTCGTCTCGCTGCAATAGCAGAGGTTGCCTGGTCGCCACAGGAAGGGAAAAGTTGGGAAGATTTCACGAGAAGAATGGAAAGGTTATATGATCAATATAAGCTGATCGGTGCGAATTATGCTAAGAGTGCTTATGAAGTCAGGCAAACGGTAATCATTGAATCTGTTAATAACAAAGCGAATGTGACATTTAAAACGGATGCATATAATCCGGATATACGTTATACGTTGGATGGCAGTATTCCTTCCGCAAATTCCTTAAAATATACGAAGTCATTCGATGTTTACAGGTCAGCTATTATTAAAGCCGGTGTGTTTAAGAATGGCGAGTTGAAGGGAAATGTTTCTGAACAGAGGATAGTATTGGACTAATATATAAGTATAAATGAAAAGCGCCGCTGGTTTACCAACGGCGCTTTTTTTTATTAGTGTTTCTTATCAGAATTTTTTGATATTCTTCAATTCGCTTCTAAGCTCATGCTGAGCAACTTCAATATCATATTCGTTCTGAAGTTCTAACCAATATTTTGGAGACGTATTCAGAAACTTGGCCAGACGAACGGCCATTTCAACGCTGATTCCTCTTTCCCCTCTTACAATACGTGAGATGGTCATTTGAGAAATACCAATTTCCATGGACAGGCGGTAAGCAGAAACTCCTTTTCCGTCAAGAAATTTCTTTTTAAGGATCTTACCAGGATGGGTTGCTTTGATCTTCATTTTTTGATGGTTTTAGAAAAAATTAAAATTGCTATCGATTTTAGTTAGTAAAAATACAAGTTTATTGGAGTTATCCTCCTATTTGTTCATGTGTTTTTTAAAGCAAGCAAAAAAGACTAAACAGAGAAAGGTGTCAAAATAGGTAAAGGAACGATAATGTTGGCTATAATAGGATGCTATTCTGAGGTAAAACCTTCGATATTGTCAAAAGTATAAATTTTATCAGATTTTTTAAAAAATAGAGTATAGTAACAAATAT
>BJGN01000264.1 GCA_014190515.1 Bacteroidota bacterium | reverse complement strand
GCCAGGTCGTTATTAGTGAAATTACGCCAGGGGATACCCGCAAATAAACCCTTTATTGTTTTGATTAATGAAGTTACATTACCCGTTGATAACTCCTTCTTCATTTGAAGCCTGGAATCTAGCTTTAGTGATTTTAAACCAGCGTATCCACTAATAAATTGGCTATTGAGGGCTTGTCTTACCTCCCTATTGGGGATTTTCAAATTAAATATTTGCTCCTGGTCGTCTAGGTAGGTATCTTTGATGGTCAGATAGCCACTTTGAAAAAGGAGGGCTATTGGGTCAATATAGTCAACGTCAAAAGCACCCAAAACCTCACGAGTTACTTGAACATCCTCTAAATTGGGTAAAAAATACTGATGTTTCCTGAATAGTTCAATGAAAAAAGTAGGGGTACCCGTCTCAAACCAGTAATTTTGAAAACTGAAATCTTCACTTAAAAATAAGAGAATATCGTATGGATTATAAACTGATTCCTGACCTGTCCAGTTATATCCATTATACCATTTCCTCACTTTTTCCGGGTCACTACCGGAGAGATGTTCACTGAAATATTCTTCAAGATCTTTGTCTGTATAACCGCAAATAGAAGAATAAAATTTACTTATTGTTATATCTTTCAGCTGATTCAACCCACTGAACAGATTTACTTTTGAGAATTTGGTTACTCCTGTCATGAATATGAATTGCAAATTGGCATCCTGCTCCTTCAGCACACCGTAAAAGGTCTTAAGTGCATCTCTGATTTCGAGAGCAACCTGAGTATTATTTATATTATCAAGTATGGGTTTGTCATATTCGTCCACCAATACCACCACCCTTTGTCCATATTTTGCTGCAGCCAAAGAAATAAGTCTGCTAAAATTGTCCTCCATATCAAATGAATCATATTGAACACCAAGCCGATCTTTATTTTGCTGAAGCAACGCTGAAAGTCGCAAATCCAGTTCATTCTGATTTTTCCCCCCTCCCCCTGCAAAATCAAGTTTAATCACAGGATATTTCTTTGTCCAATCCCATTTGTCATGAATATACAGACCCTCAAATAATTTTTGATTTCCTTCAAAAATCTCCTTTAGCGTATCCACAAACAAACTCTTTCCAAAACGGCGTGGACGGGAGAGGAAGAATCGTCCAGGCTGTTTTATTAGATTGTAAGCGTATTCTGTCTTATCGACATAAATACCTTTCGATTCCATTAAAAGACTTAATGTACTTATCCCTAAGGGAAGATTTTTTAGGGCCATTTTAAAATATTTCCTAAAAGATACGTCATAAATAGCAAATCCTGTAAATGAGGTCGTTGGGCAAAAGACGCGAGGCATCACGTCTCTACAAATAACCCTCAAATTTAAAACGAAAACCTCCACTATAATCCTCAAAATCCTGATTCAAGACAAGATGTACCTGTATCATGGGAGGGCGAATGCAATTCGCCCCTACGATGGTGATATTACGATGTACTAACCCTCTGTAATTCTGAAAATCCTGATTCAAAACAAGGTGAAAGCAGGTGATTATACATGGAACCCTGTCGGGGAGAAGACGCGAGGCATCGCGAATCCAAAAATCCGTGAAATCCCAATAATCCTTAAAATCCGTGATTCAAAAAAAGGGAATTTAGGACAAATTTTACATTGAAACCTGTCGGGGAGAAGACGCTAGCATAGCGTCTCTACAGGATATTCAAAAACCTGATGGAGTTGGATGACCTGACGGTGGGGTTCAATTGTTCCGCAACCAGGGAAATGTATCTGTATCACGAAAGGCGAATGCCATTCTCCCCTACTCGAACACCAAAATACCATATTTGGCATATTCATGAAAACTTTTGGCAATGGGACTCCACGCCCATTTGACCATTTTCCCTGTGTCATAATCTAACCGATAGAAATTACCTTTCCAGGTAGTTCCCTTTTCCGGTTTACCCTGAATCATAGGGTTGAATATCTGATAAGCGAAAAATATTTCGGCATGCCAGGTATATGGAATGGCCTGATTAGCATTCTCAGCCAGCCAAGTGTTTTTGATTATCTTTCTCTCTCCCTCGTATTTCCAGGGGATCCAACCCAAAAATTTACCGCCATAATTGGGGATTAATAATACCAACTCATGGTTATTTGCATTTATTTCATATTCCAGATACATCGGTTTCGATGCATCTGGCTGAAAAAAAACTTCATAGACGTCGCCTCTGAAAAGATCCTCAAAGTCGGCCTTGGCCGTGGTAGTTACTTTCCATTCATCACCATAAAAATGAACATAAATGCCTTTGTCGCTATAGGTAATCTGGAATTGAGTGACCGCTTCCCGTCCGTCGTCGTCCAGTTTTTGCAATGAATACACAGGTAATCCTTTCCAAACGGAACTGATGGATCCCTCTTTAAAAGGAAAATCAACAGAAAATGGTACATTAATAGTAGGGGTCTGCCCAAAGAGCTGTATTCCAGTCCAGGAAAATGGAAATAGGGACAGCAGGGAGGTCATAAATTTCATCATCGTATATTATTTGCTAACAGCTAATTTTCCAAGATCATGAAGCGCTCCATTGATTACCGCATACTGAATTTTGCCCTCTTTTTCTAACACAAAAGAAGGATTCAATCCTATCTTGAATTCTTTAGGAACGTTGGTATTGGGCTGAATAATATGCAGCGGAAAATTCATTATTTCCCTCGACTTCTTAAAATTAGTTACCTGTATATAGGTAATTCCCTGACTTAATAAGGAGGCTACATCCAAGCTTTTTGCTGCGGTAAAATCTGCCAGAACGGTAGGATAAACTTTTCCCATTTTTGCCTTATACCCATTCAGATTCTTATCGTTATAGGCAAAAAAGGTAGATAAATCCCCCAGTTCCGAAATTTTAGACGATAAATAAAATGATCTGTTATCTGCCAATTGAA
>BJGN01000263.1 GCA_014190515.1 Bacteroidota bacterium | reverse complement strand
CGATTATAATGATGATCTGGACGAAACTATTTCTAAGGGTACAGCATCGCGGTTATCATCTTACGACGATTTAGTAAAGGATTCTATAGATTCAGATCGCTATTTGGCGTTGAGTTTGCCTTTAAGTAGAGCAAAATATAATTCTGTGATAGGTTATCAGGATGTTGTTGACCATGTAATGATTTCCAATGAGTTAGAAAATCGATATGTAAAAGGGAGTACCCAAATATTGGAAGAAATAGTCCAATGGATTCCTGAATATGCCACCACCACCTCAGACCATTACCCCTTGTTGTTAAGGCTTAATTCCTTGTCTTTGCAGACGCCAACGAGAGAATTCAGAAAAGAGGAAATGTCCTTTTTTAAGATTATGGGTAATCCAGTTGCTGAAATTTTATATCTGGAAATTACAGCAAATCCTCATCCAATTTATATAAAAATAATACAGCAAGATGGAAAAATGGTGCAACAGCAAACCATTTACAATACCACAGAAGCTACCATTTCCGAGAAAATATCCCTTCATTACCTGGCCTCAGGCCATTATTTCATACATTGTAAAAATGGAAATAATGAAGAGGTGAAGGGATTTGTGAAGTATTGATTTTCAGAATTACCTTTAAATTTCATTGGAATCATGCAAAGACGATTCGTGTATATTCTTTAAGGGTAAAACCTAAAATAATATATGATATTCACTTCATCTTAACTCTTCCGCACCAGAAACATCTCCCGTCTTAACACCTATTATTTCATTTATGGTCCATGGCTCTTTTGGATAGAAGAATATTACTTTCTGTTGATTTTTGTCAAAAAAATGCCAGTTAGTATTATTTAGAAATTTTTTCTCAACCTGTAAAATCATCTTTCTCAATAATACCATATCCAGTGTAGTTATACTACCCGAGTTGTTTACATCTGCTGCAACTAAGCCATACTTACTTGTAATTGGCTTAATACCAAGAATATGGCGGTTTATAAGTAGTAAATCATAGGTACTCACACCTTCCAGATATTGATTTTCTTTGGAAATAATAAGAGTATATTTTTTGTCAGCATGTAAGTCGCTAAATTTGAAAACACCTTCAGAATTTGTTGTGGTATAATGGGTGGTGCCCGTCAATGTCACTTGAAATCCCGACAAAATAAATCCGTTAGCCAACCTGATTTTACCTGCAATATTGGTCAGTTTATTACTGCATACATTTAAATGATCATTTAGCTTAACATAAACCTTGCAAAAATGGTAATTCCCCCTGGAATCCATCTTATACAATCGAAGGGTTACTAATTCCAGTTCCAAATCAGAACAGCTTAATCTAATGGATTTATAACCTGTAGCATTAATTTGTGGTCTGAATGATGAAGTGTCCCGCACTAAAAAATATTGCACAGGTCCTGAACAATCTTTGATTCCTGAATCGGAATCTTGTAAAAAATCTTTATACTGAATAGTAACACCCGAGCTATCTGCAACCTCCATAGTTAGAGATGCATTTAACTGTAGAACACAAATTCCTGAAATAATTGATTTATCTTCAACGGTGAAATATACATTTCCTGTGGTCGCATTTCCACAAGCATCAGCAATAGTAATAGATGCAATATATTCACCCTCAGGAAAAGCTCCTAATTGTAGTTGACAGGTATCGGATCTAAAATATCCCGGGAAAGTATTAAATTCTTTAACTATGGAACCAGTATCCTTTTTTCTGATTTGAACGCTTCGTCCCTTGAAGGAATTATTTGAGCAATCATCCTTACAGATAACGTAAAAATCAATGGTTGCCTGGCAGTCTATTTCGTTTAAATTAAATTTCCTGGTATTTCCCGAAAGTATCGACGGTGGCACATTATCAACTACCGAAATGATTTGGGTATATTGCCAGGCGAAAGTTTGTTCTCCTGCACAAGATGCGGTCTTTATCGGATTAAAATAAGATAAGGAATATCCATCCAGATTTCTTGTTGCACTAGTATATAGTTGCATTCCTTCTGCCGATTTAATAAATGTAAAAGTTTGCTCTTCCCCATTTTTTCTGGGCAAAATTCTTGCAAATTCAGCCGGATCTACTTTTTCACAACGCAGTTGATTCGGCAACATACACCAATTTATGAAGGTTGCTGTTCGAAATATTTTGTTACAGTTTTCAGTGCTAAGATCTGATGAGTAAACCTGATCGTTAAAACTTACGGCAATCAAATCACACCCCTGTTCAGTCCACGTGAATTCATTTTTAGGTTGAATTTTTGATAAACAAGTCGTGGTCTTATCCTCGGGAACAGAAATAGTAAAGGAATGAATGGCTCGAATAGTTATTCTTTGTCTGGCCGTATGTCTCAATGTGTCCCCGGTTTTTCTGACATGTAATAAGGTCCATACCCGATCAATATATCCAGTGTCACAACTGAGATTTTTTTCTGTGTGATATAAAACGGTGGGTTGACAAGGTCCACTATTAATTTCTGGAACGCCAAATAATAAGTTGGATTGAATAGGGTCTTCCAATTTTTTAATCTTTTCCCTGTCCGTCCCATCTATATAATTAAGCCAGGTTGGATTTTGAGTATTAGGCAATGTGGGAGCTTTAATTAAAGGGACTGAATTGTTTTCCACTATAATTCTGGTTTGATTCCAATCCCAATTGGGAGGTAAGGTCAGCCTGTTTGTGCCAGATAAATCCAATATTTGAATAAAATCAGCTCCCCATAGCTCTGCATCTACTGCTTTTCCAACATCTTCACAGAAAAAAGAAACATAGGGCATTCCTCTTGGTGTAAAAAAAGCACTGTCTGGGGTGGATTCAAAGTCTTCCAATTCAACGATTCCGTTTGATTTTCCACTATGGCTGAACTGGTCATAATCCATATTTGTCAATAAAAATTGTTGAATGAATTCTTTGGAAATTT
>BJGN01000262.1 GCA_014190515.1 Bacteroidota bacterium | reverse complement strand
GTACAATCCAATTTCCAAATATTTCTTTTTTAACAAGAAAAATCCTGGATGCGGAGGCTGAATACCCCATTTAAAATGATTTGGCACCCAAAATTTTGTGGAATATTTCCTTATGATTTTATCTCCTGACTGATGTGGAACATACCAAACGTCACCGAGCACTGCCTCTTTACCCCTTTGAAATAAAGCCATTACCTGGTTCAATACCTGGTTGTTCGCATAATAATCATCGCCATGCAATATTCCAATCACCTGACCCTTTGCTTGAAGAATTCCCTTATTTATTGCTGCATAAATACCCGTATCAGAACCTTTGATGATAATGCCATTAAAATAATTCGCTAACAATTTCTGCAAAGTGCCATCTGTTGAATTTCCGTCCACAATGATATGTTCCACATATTTGTATTCTTGATTTTTTACCGCATTAACACAGGCCAAAATCGTCTTTTCACAATTCAATGTCGGCGTAATGATACTTATCCAGGTATTTTCATGCATTTCATTCTTATTTTTTAATTAAAATTTTTCCCATAATTAAATAATCCAGTTCCGTTCGCTGAAAACATCTAATCGCCTCCAGGGGAGAATTTATAATGGGCTCATTTTCATTAAATGAGGTGTTTAATAGGGCAGGAATTCCCGATGTTTTATAAAATGACCTCATTAGTTGATAGAAAAGATCATTATCTTCTTTTCTAACAGTTTGAATACGAACACTTTGATCTATATGTAAAAGGGATTCGATTTGATTCAATGCTTTTCCTTCAGGAATTATAACCTGCTCCATGAAAGGTAAAAAATCGTCACATCCAATAAAATCTTGTTGACATTCTGCTAAAACGGAGAGCGCGAAAGGGCGAAATTTTTCTCTGTTTTTGATAATCCCATTCAGCTTATCTCTAATGCCTGGAACAGAAGGATTTGCCAGAATCGATCTATTCCCTAAAGATCTGGGGCCGAATTCCGCTCTCCCTTGAAACCAACCTATTATACCTCCCGCCATCAATATACTTGCCACTTTTTGAATAATTTCCTCCATACTATGCTCCTGAAAAATCAATTTCTCCTGGATACAAATAGCCTTTATTTCGTCATCATCATAAGAAATACCCTTAAAAGAATGATAAATGGGTTCTTTTCTCCTTCCATTTTCACGCTGGAAATGTACCCATTGGGCAGCACCTAAAGAAAGTCCGGCATCGTTGGAGGCACTGGGAATGTATATGTTTCTATAAGGTGTGAACTCTTTAATCTTACCCATAGCTACAGAATTTTGCATCGAACCACCGGCTAAACAAAGATTTCTTGTATCCCATTTGCCTGCCAAATAATTTAACCTATTCATCAGAATATACTCAAAAACCTTTTGAGTAGAAGCTGCAAAATCGGCATGAAAAGAAGAAATTTCTTCTCCCAAAAATTTCGGAATCCCCCATTTTGAAACCCATAATTCTGAATAAAATAGAGGAATCCCCGGACGCCCGCTAGCATTATTCTCTTTTACCAATGGGTTATCCCATTTAAAATAGAGGGCACTCAAAGTGAAAGTACCATCCTTTTGAAGTTGAAAGATCTTTAATATATCATCAAAAAAAACAGGCTTTCCATACGCTGCCAATCCCATCACCTTATATTCATCGCCAACTTCATAAAAACCTAAATACTGGCTTGCAGCGGTATAAAACAAACCCAAGGAATGAGGAAAACAGGTATTTCCCATGATTTTAATCTTATTTCCCTTTCCAATACCCCACATGGAAGTTGAAAAATCACCCGAACCATCCACGGAATAAATCATTGCCTCTTCAAAAGGAGAACTATAAAAAGCGGAGGCCAGGTGAGCGCGGTGATGCTCTACAAACCGAAGTTTATCTGCCAGAAGCCATTCTGGAAAGTGTCGCTCCCATTCCTTTGAAAAACCTTCAAATACCTTCTTAGTTTTTTTAAGGTGATTTGGATGTTGCCATAAAAAAAGCATTTTTCTAAAAAAATTAGACGTAACATCACCAGCTACAGCAATAAAATCTAATTGCTCATAAGAAATACTAGTACTATTCAAGCAAAACAAGACAGATTCCGATGGAAATCCCTCCCAATGTTTGACGCGTTTAAATCTTTCCTCTTCAGAACCAGCCAACCATTCACCCTCTATTAACAAAATAGCTGCTGCGTCAGGATGACTAAAGTTTATTCCTAAAATATTCATTTTTGTGTAGTAAGGCTATGATTAAATAGATGAAAACAGGGAATCGTGCTGTGCTAAATTAAAATGACTACCATATTTATGTGTATTTTTAAAGCCCTCGTCAATACATAATGCTCTTAATGAATCATTATGAATGATGGATATCAGGCCATTATGAATAGATTCAACGGAAAGTGGATCTACCAATAATGCACCTTTACCTGCAACTTCAGCCATGGCTCCCTTATTGGAAGTAATTACGGCGCGACCTACCGTTTGAGCTTCAAGAATAGGTAAACCAAAACCTTCTGCCAGGGAGGCAAATAAAAGAATGTCGCAGGAATGATATAAAGACAAGATCTCATTATCTGTGAGATGAACTACATTTTCAAAATTAATACCAGCATTAATCAACTCAAGTCTATGATTTTCAGATAGCTTTCCTACTATTCTTAATAAGCAAGGAATACCTTTAACTGCCTGAATATGATTACTTAAATTTTTATTCCATGCCGTACCTATATGTAAAATGACTGGGTAATGATGATTAAATTCTTTGGGTGAATAAGTAAAATGCGGTGAAATTAAGCAAGGTATCACCTCTATTTTCTTTGCACTACAACCTGTATATCGAATGATTTCATTTTTCGTATGATTGGATATAGTTATAATTGATTTTGCTTTTAGGACAGGTAAATAAACCCAGAAAAACCAAAGTATCAACCAGG
>BJGN01000261.1 GCA_014190515.1 Bacteroidota bacterium | reverse complement strand
CGTAAGAATTTCATCGCCCAGTTCGACTTTCATAACGGCATTTACCCCATTTTTATTACTCTTTGCGCTTGATACGTCACCCGATAAAAATAACTCTTTATTTATATTTTCTTTTTTTATTCCATCTTCAATCAGAGAGGTTTCTGCGGTAGCAGCTAATTCTTCAGGTCCACAAATAAAAAATTCACTTTTTACACCCGACGCCACATTTTCCGATCTAAAACGCTGAATCATTTTTTTATCAATTCTCCCTATTTCACCATCCCAGGTGAGTTTGCCCTTTGAAAACAAACCACCCAAACCTCCTGGTTTTTCTCTTTTAGGCTGAGAAAGGGTTAGGGTACAGAAAAATTGCCCCGCATACCGCTTTGTCATTTGTTCCAATTCATTCCTGAAAATAATGGATTCTTCGTTTCTATTGCCATAAAGCAGGTAAACTGAACTTTGGGGTTCCTCTTCAAGCACCACTTTTGCGATGGAAAAAAGAGGTGTTATACCGCTACCAGCACCAATTAAGAAATAATTTTTCCTTTGTTCCGGATTTAATTCAGGATGAAAATTCCCTTCTGGTTGAGATACCTCCAAAAAATCACCCTTTGTAAGATTGTCAGCAAGGTAATTTGAAACTAATCCTTTTTTAACCCTTTTGACCGTGATACATAAATCAGTTTCCAGGGGACTGGAACTCATCGAGTAAGAGCGCCTGACTTCCTTACTTTTAATATTAAGTTTTAGCGTCAAATATTGTCCCGCCTGATAAACGTAATAATCTTTTAATTCATCAGGAACTATTAATTTTATAGTGAAAGCCTCTGGGGTTTCTTCTTTTACCTCTTTGACTTGTAAACGGTGAAAATGCTGACTCATGACCCTTTTAAGTTTATTTAATACATAACGCAATTTCTAATGTAGGGTTTAAAAGAAAGGGAGGATTGTAGAAACAACAGGCTTTTATACTTTTAGCACAAGATCAACTTAAACTCCCTATGTATGAGTTATGAATATTTATTTAATATTAATAAACTGATATACAATTTATTATGTATGAAAAACTTGAAATCAACTATTTTAACCGATGTAACGAAGCATTTTCCTCATGCAGTAATGTCAATCATTGTACCTAACACTTTGGGGATGAAAAAATTCCCACGAATGAAGAAATTCCTGATAACAACGAACCCTTTTTAGCCTATTTCCTTTCAACTTTCCATCCACACAAACTCCCTCATAGTTCCATTTTGATCCAGTATTTACGTCCCATATTGAATCCTGCTTTTTATGAAATATCAAAATTTCTTTATTAACAATTCTACTATAAGCATGGAAGGATGCGGTATCATTCTCTAACAGAATAACAATGGGATTATTAGGGAGAGAATCCTGTATTATTCTTTGCTTCGCAAGTTGATTCCAGTCATAAGTTTTAGCATTAGCCCCATCCTGAATGCCTAAAACCCATGATTTATTTTTCCAGGAAGCGGTATCCCTTTTAGTTAAATCTCCCCTGGAAATACCCTTATCATACGTATCCATTTGCTCAAATTCCTCTTTAAAAAGAGGATCAGGTTGTAAGATTTGTGTATTTGGATGAATTCTGGCCCACGCTGACAATATAAGTTGCTCAGATTTAAATTCCTTTAATTTATAACCCTTTAAAGGACCCGCTATACATTCACCGGTTGACTGTCGCCACCAACTTTTTGTAGTAGCATCTTCAAACATCGCATTGAAATGATCCATTCCAACCAACCTGAAGGTCTCTTGCTTTCCATTTACTATTAGACTATAAATTCTACCTGTTCTACAAACAGTGCAATAAGTAACCATTATTGGATGACCATTCATCGTATCAACCACTTGATGATGATAACCAATTAATTGAATTGGATAAGCTCTGGCAACACTATCTATCACTACGCCAATGACTAATTTATTATCAGGAATTTTATTTTTCGATAAAGAAGTGGTTACCACTTTGGTTGGCTGATAAAACATTTTATCTGCTTCCATTTGAAAGGTAAAAACATAAAAAACGATCAAATACATTGCGGTCAACCCTCCAACGATCAATTTTTCTTTTTTAATACCATTCCTAAGGATTAAAACCAAAGGAACAGATACCATTAGATACCAAATCAATCGAATAATCCATTTATTAGAGCCTAAAAAATAGGCAAATTCAATGGAATCAAAATTTTGACTACCAGGCATAGGCATAATTAAATACACTCTGGCGAATTCAAAAAGAATTAATAGGAGCAGACCAAGTATTGCTATCGTAGTTTTCATAGCCTAAATTTAATGAAAACCTCAGACAGAAACAACAAAGGACCTACGAATTACCGTAAGTATTTGTTTTCATTTCATATAAAAATATACCCTAATAGAAAAAACTGCTTTCGCTAAAACCCATTTTCATCTATGAATGCCGTACATGCATATAAAGGCAAATTAATTAACCAGTCTTCTTTTCTAAAATCAGCTAAGGATGTGCGAATACTTATTTCAGGATTGAATTTCTGATGATACACTTTGAGGCTTTTGGCCTTTAAATTTTCTACAGCTTTCACTTCCACAGGAATGATACGATGTTGATATTGAATCAAAAAATCAACTTCAGCGGTTGCTCTTTCTGCCGTCCAATAATAAATAGGCAACTGTTTAAGGGATTTAAATTGTTGCAAAACATATTGCTCCGCCAGAGCACCTTTTAATTCTTCGAAAAGAGATTGTTCTGTAATAAAGGTTTGAATATCAATATTTCCCATTGCAGCTAACAAGCCTACGTCTAATAAATATAATTTAAAATCTGAAAGCGCTGCATACGCAATCAATGGCATGGCGGGTTTATTACACCTGCTTACTTTATGAACTAAGCCTGCATCCGCAAGCCACTCAATGGCTAACTCAAATTCACGGGCCCTGGCGCCATTCTTCAGATTTCCAT
>BJGN01000260.1 GCA_014190515.1 Bacteroidota bacterium | reverse complement strand
ATTTTTTTAAAGGGGATACCATCTACCTTGGAAGCAATGGAAATGGATTAATCAGTTTCGATATTAAGGAATTGATTGCTGAAGATGGAATAAGTACTCCCTCAAAAGAAAATTTCAGGTTTTTTTACTTGGCTACCGTCATTTTTATGGTTGGTTTGTCGATTGCGTTTTTCATTAGAATAATTTTAAAGCCTGTTGATGTAAAAGTTGACCCTCCAGAAGTGGAAGTAGAAATGGATGAAAATGTATTCTTTTCATCCCTGGAAAATTATATAAGAAATCATATAGATGAGGTTAGTGTCGATCAAATCAGAGATCGGTCCGGTATGACAAAATATGCTTTTTATACAAAATTTGTGAATCACTTTGGAAAAAAACCTAAAGAGTATCTGTCCGAAATAAAGATAAAAGTTTTGCAAGAAAGACAAAATGAGTTATTTATGAAAAATAATTCGTTGAAAAAAATATAATAATTGTTTAAATTTGATAATAATACATCCAAAATGATTAAATATTCCTTACTTATTATATCCTTTTTTTACCTAATCATTCTATCAGGAAGAGATACTACGCTTTTTAAAATTATCACCTCTCCCACACCTATTAGACATATGGTCAATATTGACGGGAAAATTATTTTGGCAAGGTATGACGGTATTTTTGAATTTGATGGGGAAAATTTCAATGAATCCAGTTACGAATACAATGATTTATCTGCATCTCTTGAAAGAAATGTGCAATGGGCCAAATTGGCAGACCCTAAAATAGATGTTGCTCAAGTTCAGTTATCAAGTAACGGAATTTATTGGGTTCTTATTAGGAATAAGTTTTTGTATGGTTTTCGAATTATAGAAAAAATTAAAAGAATTCTCCCTGAATATTCCATGCGAGGTATTTATGTTTCGGGGGACTCTATTTATGTTGCCACCTATAACGGTTTCTATTTAGGAAATAAACAAATATATAGGGATACCCTTTTTTTTTCAAATTCTAATTTCTGGATAGATAAGGAATACATTTATTTTTCGGCAAATTATGAAGATCATGTTTATCGTGTCGATAAGCAATTTTCAAATCTAAAAATAATAATGCCAGGGCAGGTAAAAAATAATTTTATTGCCCATATCTCGAGTTTATGCATTTTTAAAGGATATTTATTTGTAGGGGGACAGAATGGTTTTGGGAGGTATAATGAAAAATCTGGCTTTGAATTGATTGATAGCAATATCGATGTATCGAATATCCATGTCATTAAAGGTAAGTTATGGTTGGCCTGTGTAGATGGGATTTATGTGTTAGAGGGTGAAAAATTGGTCAGGAAATTTAATAAGGGTAGCACAGGTCTTTTCCCCGTGGGCAATAAATTATTTTCAACTAGTTTCCAAGGACTTTGGGAATATACTGTAGAGACTAATAAATGGTCCAATATTTTTAAGGGAACCGTTTTTGAGGATATTGAAACCGATGCCCTTTATGCTGATTTGTTTGGAAATTATTGGATTAGCACCATTGATGGAATGCTAAAGTACAATATTAAAGATAAAAAGATAACGACTACCCTGGAGGGAACCGAATTTAATAGAAGATCTTACTTTTTTAAAGGGGATACCTTATATTTTGGAAGTAACAGTAATGGTCTCATTAGTTTTGAGGTAGAAAATATGATTTCTGATGATGTCATGAATTCTATTGAAGGTAAAAGAGGGAAATTTGGCTATTTTCTTATGGTTTTAATTCTAATTAGTTTTCTGATTACTTTCTTTATCTGGTTCAAAAGAAAGCAAATGTCTGTTTATATCCAGGATTCAAGTGAACAAAATAAAAGACCAGACACGAATAAAATATTTTCAGATCTTGAAATGTATATCAGAAATAATATTGATGATATTAATGTAGATCAAATCAGATATCAGACGGGATTAACTAAGTATGCTTTCTACACAAAATTTCAAAAATATTTTGGTAAAAAACCAAAAGAATTAATTGCTGAAATTAAAGAACAGATTTTATCTGAAAATCAAAGAGTTGTAAAATAAAAAAGTAGATTTCCGAAAAAAGTTTGACGTAATTCCGAAAAAATTCCGATGTCATTCAAAATATTTGGACATTTACCCTAATTTTTACCGCTAATTGTTTTAATAAAATTTTGATAAAGCTATATTTGTCTAAACCTAAGTGATAAGGGCTAAAACTGATAATAATATAAAGATTTATAACTGGGAGTAATTTTGGAAATAGGGGAATGCCTTAGGGTTATTTCCCTTTTCTTTTTGTAAGAAAATAAGATTAATTTTACCGTAAAAATGAAGTCTTCAACCCAAATTTCCACCATTTTTCCAACAACTTTAGAGAGAGCTTTCAAAACGCCCATGCTTTGTGATGTGTCGAAAATTCACACAGGCTACAGCGTGACGCCAAGAGTAACGCATTGCACAGAAGACGAAACCTGGGGTAAAAAAGGTGGAACCCGGAAAATATTCATGGCAAAAACGTCATCTTTTAAAGGAGGAGAAGCTTCGTTAGATAAAGTATTGGAAAGAATAGAGAATGAATATTGGAAAATTGAAATTTCGGACTTCAAAATGCCTTCCATGGGTTTTGAGAAATTTCAGGGGGAATGGTTTACCAAACAAATCAAAGTGGGGCAAGTGGAAGTCATTTATAAATATACCATGTACTCCAATAGCTTGTTGCTTTATCCCTTCCACTGGCTTTTTACCAAAATAATCTGGAGGGATTATATGAAACACGTATTGGCGAACGTTAAAAAACTGGCTATTTCAGAGGCTCCTTATGTAAATTTATAATGATTAGAAAGATGCTAAAATAGTAAAACATGTCCCATCGTATTCTAAACCCAGGCATCCAATCCCTGCATCATATTGCTATCATTTGCTCAGATTATGAGAAGTCAAAACGATTTTATACAGAAATTTTGGGCTTTCAGGTCAAAAACGAGGTCTACAGGGA
>BJGN01000259.1 GCA_014190515.1 Bacteroidota bacterium | reverse complement strand
AATCCAAAGAAATCCTTTATTTCCATTGTCCAGGCTACCAAATCAGGGAACTTTAAGGGGGATCAGGGGCTTACCCACAACTGTGACTTTGTTATAAAGGTAATCGGGGGTATTGCATTCCACCACGGTCGATTTGGGCCAAGCTCTGAGATCAATATATTTGAAGGGGAGCTCTATTCTAAGAACAGTGAAAAGCGATTGGTTCAGCTCGAAGCTGAAACTTCTGCTAAGGCAAATGAAACTGAGCCAGTAAAACAGCCTGATACCCCAAACCTTGCGTTGGAAAAGAAGCCAGCAATGCCACAAATCAATTTCAATCTCCCCCTTTTTCAGGAAACACCGGAAGAACGGGCTATCAGGTTAGAAAATGCGAGGCTTAGAAAGCTTAAGGAAGATGCTGAACGTCGGAGACAGGAGGAAGAAAACCGTCGGACCAATCATGAAGCTCTCAAGGTGGGCCTCAAAGTGGCAGCGGGAATTGTAATATTCAAAGGGATTTTATCTCTATTTGAGCCGAAACCTCCAAAGAAATAAGCTGTATTTATGGTTAAAATGACTTAAAATTGCGACTTCTGCCCTGTTCATTGGCTGTCCACATTGAACACAGAAAAGTCAAAGTTGAAATTTATTATGTACTCATTGTCAATTAGTTACATTTTTAAATGTCCCGTATCACGGACATATAAAAATAGTGTTTGTTCGTTAATCCGAACATTTCATGTAACTTTGCATTCAATAAGACTCGCCACGCTTCCCACCGGAACAGCGCACCAGGGCGAGTTTTCGATTTTTATAGAAGGCTCGGATGAAATACACTAAGCCCTCCATAAATTTAGAGCAACAAGTCGAGTTGCTACAAAAACGGGGTTTGAAAATTAACGACCCCGAAAGAGCCAAGCACTATCTATCCAATATTAGCTTTTACAGGCTTCGCGCCTATACCTACCCGTATCAGGACAACACCAACCCCGACCACCCATTCAACACCGAGATTTCATTTGAGGAGATCATAGAACTATATGTGTTTGACCGTCACCTGAGACTTTTAGTCTTCGATGGAATGGAGAAAATAGAAATTGCACTTCGTACAAAGATCATCTACGAATTTGCACAGATTTACGGCAGCCATTGGCACGACCGCAATGAGTTATATACCAATCAATATCGATTTAATAAAGATATTTCAAAGCTTTACGACGAAGTTGATCGGTCATCGGAAACCTTCATCAAACACTATAAAGAAAAATACACTTCTCCTGATTATCCTCCCGCGTGGATGAGCTTAGAAGTGGCATCTATGGGTTTGTTGAGTAAACTCTTTGAAAATCTTAAAAAATCAACTACGAAAAAAAAAGTGGTAGCGGAGTTCGGCCTCAAGAACCACTTAATACTTGAAAGTTGGATGCATGCCTTTGCGCATCTGCGCAACGTATGTGCCCATCACGGCAGGTTATGGAATAGAAGGTTTATTACCTTGCCTAAGTTACCAGATGATACACTGTATCCATTTCTTCAAAATAAAAATATATATCGAAACAAGTTGTATGCATTGCTCAGCTGCATGCTCTATATTCTACAAATTATTAGCCCCGGCCACCAATTAACTGAAAAACTCAAGGAACTGTTTCAGGGGTGCTCTCAGGCAGATCTGCATGAAATGGGTTTTCCCGCTGGTTGGGAGAATGAACCATTATGGAAATAAAATAATTTAATGCCCTAAAATTGCAGTACCATGCCTGTCTCCCTTAATGAAATCCGAACCCACGCCGCCGTTTTTTCCCGTGATGGGCAGACGCATTCGACGAGGATGCCTAAGCCTAAAGCTTTTGGGATGGTTTCTTTCACGTTTTCGGACAGGAACGCCAGCAGGTTGCTACGTTTGAGAATCAAAGGTCTTGCAGCCCAATTCGACCCAAAACCTCCGAAGAAATAAACTGTATATAAGAACATGTACAAATTGACATAAGATTAAAATTAAGCGAGGCTAAAAATCTCTGATAATTATATTCACAGCTTCTAAATTACATTCACCCATGTAGTAAAATACACTTGCCCATTTACACAGAGTTCAGTTTTTTCCGAAAATAGCGGAGTAATATAATGTTAGATAGCGCAATTAAAATAAGATAGGGTTGAAAATCAATAAAATCCAATTTATGATTATTTAATATGTAACATAGCTTTTCGAAACCTATATTTTTTAAAAGATAACTAAAATAAAAAAAAACTATGAGAGCATTTAAGCCTGACAGTAGTAGCATAATCAAAATACTTAACAGTAAGTTGCGCAAGTCGTTGAATCGTAGAAAGAAAAAGCTCCATGAAATACAAATAGCAGAGAGAAATGGAACTATTTTTTCGTCGCGTATATTCCATTCAACATTAAGGTAATTTTCAAATATATGTTTTTGAAAAACTACATCTTCCAAAGGATAAATCACGCAATAAGATAAAAATATAGAAATTAATAATATAAGTAAAACCTGCTTCATTTCAACCCTAGAAAACTCTTTACATCGATTCCCATAAAGGATTTATTGACTTTATTCATTAATTCCTTAATTGCATTCTCAATTAACTTGTTCATTGTATCCTTTACAAATTGTTTAACGTAAGAATCCTTAATTGAATCAAAATTAGGTTTTTCTAATGGACCATATCCAGGTTTGCTTTTAGTTTTCGCAATTACTATTAAAGCAATTGCCACTTTTATCAAGCTTTCAGCTCCATCAAGACTTGCTAAAACTCCATGTAGACTAAATTTAGTAACATCTACAACTCCTCCATATTTAAAGACAATCTCATTTATTTTTATCGCAAGTTTTGAGTCGTAATAAATTTCTATTGAATTAAAATTAATTGTAATTGATTCCACCTTTATTTTGGAGGCTGAAGAGGTTTTAGCGTCGGTGAAAGTCTTAACAAAATCGTCTAAATTACCTTGTAAATTTAAACTAGCCTTCATCGTCATTCCATTTTTTAATAAAACATAACTCTTTAAACCTTTGGCATCTTTTTGAACAGTACC
>BJGN01000258.1 GCA_014190515.1 Bacteroidota bacterium | reverse complement strand
CCATCATCGCCCCATTTGCTCTATTAAAAGTATAAGCATATTTATCATTCCAAAAGCGCATACTTTTCTCATCAATAGATACTTTAGTTTGGGGGATTTTATTGACTATAACAATTTGCTTCGCTTCATCAAATTGCACTGATAAAGCTCCCCCATCAATTGCATTACAAAAACTAGTCTGCATTTCAGCATATAGATTAGATGCAAAGAGAAGTGATAGAAGTAAAGTTAAAAATTTCATTTCTTATCTGTCATTGTCTAAAGAGCCCCATAACTAGTCAGTTGCCCTATAAAAAAAGCGGAGTCTTTAGAGGCTAATATATCTTTATGAGGATTTAAATTTTTTATAAAAACCTAAAAATTTATTTTTATTAACGAAGAGCGAGATTAACCAGAATATCCCTATATAAGCAAATGAGGATAAGAAATATTGAGGTAAGTATTCCCACCCATGTAATACGCTCTCAAAAAAAGATGGATTTCCAAATCTTCCAGAAAACATATAGTAAGTCTGAGTGGAAATTATAAAAGCTAATATTATTGCAATAGACACTATGGGTATAAAAATTGATAATTTTTGAATTGACTTTTTGTGATGTAAAAAGTATCCACTTAGCCAAAGAACACCATACGCAGGAATAAGCCCCCAATAACCATTAGTTAAGCAAAAACCTAATTTTGGATCGAAGGCTGATGCACCAAAATCTATAACTAATCCAAGTAAAAAAAGCGCAAGAAAAAATCTAATATTTTTGAGATAAATTCCTCCAACCAGGAATAAGGCTAAGCTTGCATCAGGAAGACTATAGAAAGTTGTGATGTGGCTTCCACGAGTTAATATCAAAACTAAAGATAGAATGATTAAGAAAAGCGTCTCATGTGTTTTTAATCTTAAATGTTGGAATGTCATAATTTTCCTTAAATTCAATAAATAAACTTTACTCTAAATTTACTGTGGCTCATATCGCAAGGAGATAAAAAAACTTTGGCTGGGCGTTTGGTAACGAAAACCATCCGTAGTTGGATTTCCTTCATAGGCATAAGTATAGTTTTTACCTAAAACATTATCTACCCTAGCATTCATTGCTAGATTTTTGGTAATTTGATAATCAGCAAATAAATTTGTTTTAATATAACCAGGTATATTGAAAAGATTTTCAGCATCATTATATCTGTTTCCTGACCCGGTAGCTTCAAAACCTAAATTCCAATTTTGAATGAAATAATTTAAACCCACTGTTCCGAAAAAATTACTTCTTCTTGGTAAGTATTTATCAGCACTTTCATTCATTGGAGATTGCACTGTGAAACTACTTTTGACCTGAAAATGATTGATAAAATGGTTACTTGATACTGTTGCACCATAGATTTCAGCGGTATTGATATTGTAAGGTCGATAACCAGTTGTGCCATTAGAAATTATAAAGTCTGTTATTTTATTTTTAAATGTCACAAAAGAAAAAAATTCTGCATCAGATTGGTATTTAAGTTGCGCTTCAATGTTTTTAGATTTTTCTGGTTGTAAATCTGGATTTGCATTACTACCAGCATAAAGATAATTAAATGTTGGTGATCTAAAGGCAGTGCCAAACGAAGAAGCGATGGACCAATTAGAGTCTATTGCATAAGAATATCCAATATTTCCGGTTGTAGCATCTCGGTAGACACTATTAAAGTCTTTTCTAACGTTAGCTTGAAAATTATGGTTCGCTTGATTCAGATTATAACCAATCATATATGCATCATTTTGACGATCTTTTTTTGAGTAGCTTGTATCTGTCACATTAATTTTCTGATCAAGTTTATCGTACAACAAAACTAGCGATCCAAGAGGCAAAATCAAATCATTTTGCCAAGTGATTTGATTTTGAATCGTTTTATAAACGTTATCAACTTCTCTTGTAGCGCCAGAAATATATCTTTGTTTTTCGACATAATCATCTATCCCCAGTCCTACTCTTAAACTAGATTTCCAATAATTAGTGAGCTGGCTATTAACGGTACCACTCAAGCTTTCTTGGTCTTGAGTATTTTTCCAATCAATACTTGGATCCCAATTTGCATAACGATTATCGTATTTATTTTTACCTTGGCTTAAAAAGTATTGAAAGTTTATATCGAGCTTTTCATTAATTTTATGACTTAGAGAGGCAGAAATACTTTTATTTCTGTAGCCATCCTTATCCAAATTATAGATATTCGCTGTTGCCGCCGGATTTGTATTTGGCTCGAAAGCAGAAAATCCTGTCGAGTTTTGACTTGATAAGTTAATAGCATAAGAGGTTGTATCATCGCCTCCTCTTATCCCCCCTTGCGCAATTGAGGTATTGTATTTACCGTACCCGAAGGAAATATAGGGTTTAAACCCATTTAAACCTTTTTTTGTAAAGATTTGAATGACACCACCAATAGCATCTTGACCATATAGGCTCGAGGCTGGCCCTCTAACAATTTCAATTTTTTCAATTTGTGATAAGGGAATATTTTCTATAGCAGTCAGACCTGCTGTAGCAGAATCAATTCTAATGCCATCTAATAAAATTACTGAATGTGTTGAGCTAGCCCCTCTCAGAAAAAGTGTAGAAACTTTTCCTTGTCCTCCATTATTTGATATTTCTATTCCAGGCTGTCTTTGGAGAAGCTCAGGGAGCGAAGAGTATCCTGCGAGTTTGATTTCTTCCTCAGAAATTAAAGTTATGTCAGCAATGACATTTTTTTTGGGGATAAGAGTTCGAGTGGCTGTTACAAAGACATCAGAAGTTTTAAGAGTGGTGTCTGCAAAAACATTTGCTGTTAAGAGTTGAGTCATTAATAGACTCGGTAGAATAATTTTTTTCATAGTATTTCTAAGTAATCATGCAACCTCGCATGAGATTAATGAATAGAAATACTTTAGGAGAAAAAAATGTGAAAAAGTACTCACAAATCAAATACCACTCCCCGTAGTATTTCTGTGTGAGTTACTAGGCCGGTCTCCGGACTCGTAAGATTTGATTCACGGCCTTCCCGAAATAAATTCAGTGGCATGTGTTATGAATCCACGCTTACTTACCGTT
>BJGN01000257.1 GCA_014190515.1 Bacteroidota bacterium | reverse complement strand
AAAAAGTCACAAATGCCTCCCTGACTGAATTTGTGGTAGCACCTTCATCCTTTATATAAAGCATCTGGTTGGCTGGAACGCCTCGCTTTTCAAAGAAATTCATTATTTTAGCATCCACCCTACCTTCTTTTTCGAACGGAGCAAAGGTTTTACCATCCGCCCATTCTAAGACACCGACCATAAAAACCCATGTTCGGGCATAATCAAGTTTTACCTGTGAGATGCCCTTCATGCTCAACATAGTAAGGGCGAATAGTATAAATACTTTTTTCATCATTGGTTATTTTTTGGTAAAAAAAAATTTTTCTGCCTTTGTTTAATAAACCCTGGGAATAAATCCATTAGTAATAAAGGTATTTCCTGAGTAAGTTTCCCAATAGTAAATGTCTCAAAATCACCTGTAATTATTTCTATTTTTTTGAGTTTTTCGAAAATAATTGGTTGTTGATGAATTTGAAATTATCGTTCGTAGTTTAATTCATTTTCAATTTCTTCGAAATTGGGTAAGCTACTTTTAAATTCTTCAAGGAATATTTTGGTGAGTTCGTATTCAGTAATACCCATAGGTTTATTGATATTATTCAATGCATATTCCGCCACGATATTATTTTTTTTCTTGCATATTATCAATCTGATGAAAGATAGAAACTTAATATCCCCTTATATTCCGGTATAAAATCAGTGGCCTTAAGCTAAATCACGACATACGACCCTTAGTTTTAAAATATAAAATAATAGGTCAATAAAACACACTTGATAGCCAATTTTAATGGGCACTTGTTTATCCACACACGCAAATCCCCCTCCTAATTCTAATAAGAATTTGGTATTATTTTGAACCAAAGCATTTTCTAGTTCGCGATCCTTGTAATGAGTAGTGAGGGTTAAAAAATCGAAGTTATAGGGGTCTTTTAGTTATTCTTTTGCCAAATTAGATGAGTCATCAGGCAAGTTATTTTTTTAATTAGTGATGGCTTTGCCTTGCCGATGAAAAAGATTACTTCCTTTTTGATGTTCCAATGATCACACGTTAAATCATTGCTGACCTTTTGCCGTTGAATATGTTACGAAGGCAACCTGGACTGTATGTTGAGCAACCTTCAGCCAATGTTCCGGGACATTATTTTAATTTTTTTAGATTCCTGATGTCGCGATTGGTATCACTGTAATTGCCTCGATGGTATCACATTGTGTAGTGGCGGCCAGTATTCCAAAATTATCTTCCTCGTCAATTTTCAACTGTTTACTTTACAATTTTCTAATTACACCTTCACTCAACATATTGAAGAAAAATGGAAATAAAAATTCACTGTTATATTGTATTTGTGTTTTTGGCAGTGTTTTTACCTGATAGGATATAAATTGAATGGGTATAAGAAACTTAATCCTAACACTATGGCTGCTAATTTTGCAGATTACCTCATTTGATTTCAATACATTGGCCAAGTTGATCCAATTTAGTATCAAAAAAATCTTTGTTTTGTTGGTCTATTTTAGGATTCTTAGAACCTGGCCTTATTTTTCCAGCGAATCAAAAATCTTTTGAAGGACAATCTTGGTGCACAAATAAGTGGGTTTCACCCCTTCAAGACCTAAACTGCCTGACGCAAGGGTACTTCCCGTTTCCAGCGGATTGTCAGAAGCGTAATAAACATATCGAATGGGAATATCCTGTGGTATATTATTTCTAATTTTCGATGCAGACTGTATGGCCTTTTGATAATGAGCACCTTCCATTTCTAAACCGATGGCATGCCAGGAGGAATACAGGAAATAGTTTAGAATATCCTTATTTTGCAAAGAAGTTCCAAGGACGGTAACCATAGGACCGTAATAAACGCCCAGATCATTCCCCTCAAAATCGGCTGGAACAAGGTCATTGTCCACAGGATAATTATCGGCGGTACCTTCAAAAACATGCGCAGTGGGAATCATAATATCCCCTTTTTCACCTTTCAGAATCCCCGCTTTCCCAATTACCGAGACAGAGGCAAACGATAAATTTCTATGGGTAACATCTTCCCCCCAGGGCCTGAAAAGCTCATCGAAAGTTTCATAGGCTTGCTCACCAAAAGCATAATCCATGACCAAAAGGAGAGGTTTTTCTTTATTTATAGACTTATTGGACCTAATTTTTTGTAAATCTATAATCTGAACCGGAATATTTGTTCCCGAGATATCCTCAATTGGATGCAGTCCATTTTCCTCGGCATATTCTTGTACTGTTTTACGCAAATGACCATTTTCTTCCATGCTCAATATTTTTGCCATTTCCTCCATAGAGGTTTCTTCTGAAAAGGCACCTACCAGAGCCTTTTCAGCATATAGGCTATTCATAACGCTATGCATATTAGCGCTAATCAGGTGAATAGGACGATCGATTAAATTATTTTTCTGCAAAAAGAGTTTAATATTTTGTGCCCAGGATTCCCCATGTAAGTGATGGCCCAGATGCTCTCTTAATGCAACTGAAAAACTTATCTCCCGATCTATTTTCAGCGTAGATTCATTCATGGAAAGAGCTCCCATCCAATAAACAATTTCAAATAATGAATTCAAATGAGGATCGGATTCAAATTTATGACAGGCAGATACAGTCTCTTGATAGGTTCTTCTTAAAATAGTACTAAGATGAGTAAATGCCACAGGCAGGTCAGCATGATTTTCATCATTTTTCTCCAACACCCATTTTTCTAAAAACAGCCATTCCTTCGATTTCTCTCCTTTAAAATCTATGCTATTTTTTCTAATTTTTTCCGATTCAATATAAAGAAAAGTAAGGTGCGTCATGATATCATAAATATCACTTCGTCCCCTGGTCATTTCAATAAACATCTGCTCCTCATCTATTCTATAAGCATTTCTTTTACGCTTTGGTGCAATAAGAGAGGGAAAACCTGCCTCAGAATACCCTTCTCGACTTACCATGCGAATCAAACGACAAGATTCTATCCCTTTGGGAAGACGCTGAAAAACATATAATAAACCATCTAGCTCGATTCTTTCGGGATGAAACAGCGTACCATAAATTTCAGGTCTGAGTACCATGAGCGCTTCGATCATAGCTTCGCCCGACATACCTAAAGGTTTATAACTTCCCCTGATAAACAGGTGTCTCATG
>BJGN01000256.1 GCA_014190515.1 Bacteroidota bacterium | reverse complement strand
TTACGTGCGCCGTATCTGAAATGGAGCTTTGAGCATTCGTATTTTTTCGGGCATGTTGTACTGCCGATGAAATACTTTTCTCCGTATCAAGCAATACGCCTAATACATAATCGTAACCAATGATTTCTCCAATTTTATTCAGGATCTTTGCTCTTCCTGATGGTTTTGGAAGTTGATCTACATTTAAATTAAATTTTCTAGCAAAAGCCACAGCATGACTCATTTCTATGTCACTCATTTGAGCAAAAACCTGAGCTACATTTGAATCCTTTTCTACGATGCTAAGCTGTTTATATAAATAACTGGCATCAATCTCTGTTTGAATGTTATTTAAATCCATAAAATGGTTCTTTTACGTAAAAAATGAGGGCACAAATTGGTTAGAACAAAAGTAGGGACAAAGTACGATGAACTTTAACTAATTCTATATGATAATACTTATAAACTATGTAAATAAAAATCAGCTTTTGTTAAATGTTCTTGTTTTTTATCGTCCGACATTTTATCAAAGGTCCTTACTAACATGCCTAATCTTGGATTTCCCAGAAAAAACGCCCGTTGTTTATCCATAAAATGCCAGAATAAGCTGTCCCAGACTGGCTGCCAATCCCCTTTAGGATAATCACTCATTTTCATTAAATAATTACTTCCGCTGATGTAAGGCTTTGTGGACATGATACCACCGTCTGCAAATTGACTCATACCATAGACATTCGGCACCATAACCCAGTCAAAGGAGTCAATAAATAGCTCCATAAACCAGCGATAAACCTCCTCTGGGTCAAACTCGCAGAGGAGCATAAAGTTACCCAGAACCATCAGTCTTTCAATATGATGGCAGTAACCTGTTTCCAACACTTTCTTTATGGTCAGGTCAATGGGTAAAATTCCCGTTTCCCCTTTCCAGAAACTTTCTGGAATTTTCCGTTTAAATCCCCAAAAGTTTTTAGTTCGTTCTTCGGTTCCTTTTAATTCATAAACTGCCCTGATAAATTCCCGCCAACCTAAAATCTGACGAATAAAACCCTCCAGAGAATTTTGGGGAATCTGATGTTCAGCGGCATATTTTAAGGTTTCGTCGATAACAAAAGAAGGGCTTAGTAAACCAACATTTAGCAAGGGAGTCAGTAGGCTATGATGTAACCACTTTTCATTTTGGACAATGGCATCCTCGTATTTACCAAATTCTTCAAATCTGGTTTGAAAGAATTCCTGTAACCATTTTTTACTCTCTTGGTAGGTGACAGGAAATAAATATTCGGCATCAATTTCACCATAATGGCTTGAAAAATGCGTATTTGTATAAATGATAGCCTCTTCGTGAAATGAATTCGAGCGTTCGAAAGTAGTTTGAGGAGGAATTTTCCCTTTTGGATATTTTAATCTGTTTTCATCGTCAAAAGACCACTTCCCACCAATGGGTTTTGACATATCATCTACCAGAATCTTCCTTTTTTTTCGTTGATGAACGTAGAAATCTGTCTGAAAAAACCTCTTTTTATCTGTGAAATATTGTTTGTTTTCGTCAGACGTATTTAGAAAAAGAGGGGAAGAAAAGGAGGTAAGGGCTACCTCGTTTTTCTCTGCCGCCGTGTTTATCCTTCGCGCTAACAAATAGTCTGTTGGGTCAATATAGGCCAGTTCCCTGATATTTAAGGAAGGTAGATGCGCTATTAACTGACGAATGTCACTTAGTTCATTAAAGGAATCGATATAAATGACCTTCTTATTTAGACGTTCTAAGTAAGATTGATAAAATTTCATGCTTGCTCTATGGAAAGCAATCTTCTTTTTATGGAAACGATATTGCCGAAAAAAAAGCCATTCTTCTATGAGAAAAATGGTTTGGCAATGATCTATAATTTCACTGTGTTCAAATAGTTGGTGGGGGAAAACAATTCCAGTATCAGGCATTTTTAGTCTTATTAAGGCTGCATTTTTGACTACAATATTTTACTTCCAACCAATTTTTCTCCCATTTTTTACGCCAGGAAAAGGGTCTGTTACAGGTAACACATATTTTTTCCGGTAAATCTCCCTTCTTTATCGCTTTCATGACATTTGAGCATTAGAAATGTCAACTAATAATAACAAATGGTAGATAAAGTTCAAACTTTCCTCAAGGTAGATTATTCCTCCTCCCAGGGAATTGGACTTACATCGTCATGATTTAGTACCCGGATTTCTTCCCTGTCAATCCTTAAAATGAGGCCACAGGCTGGGTCGGGGCAAGTTACACGCGCATCGGTTTCCATCCAGTCTGCAGGGTGATTTTTTCTTTGTTTTGCGGGTAAAAGTGGAATGGCTGATTGTAAGGCATACAGGCAAAAATCAGCCTTGTCGGGCATGGATAATTTACCTCCGCGAAGGTAAAAACAGTCCCCGATATTCATGTTGCAGGTACAGTGACCGTTAATTTGTTCCACAACTATGCGTAAATCATAAAGTTCGAACTGATCAGACCTTAAGGAATTGGTTTCACTCATTTTATTAATGTTTATTCTTTTTCCACAGAAGAGAGCCGATAGTGATAATACCCAAACCCCAGGAAATGAAATTATGCAAGCCAGCTTGTAAAGGAGAAACGGCTGCAATATCAAACGGTTTCCCACTATTTGTCGTATTGGCCATTAAAATAACTGGAATGAAATAGGGTAGAAGGAAGGGGAAAACACATACCACCATACCCAGTAAATTCGCTCTTCTGATAGGATCAATCCCCTGTTTTTCCCCTGTTTGTCGCGTAAAATCAGCCACCATAAGTATCGCTACAATGCTATGCGTGGTTAGGAGAACGGCTATACTTCCGGCGGCAGCTATCCAGCTTTCCGCTTGCCTTGGACTATGGCTATGATTTGCAGCCCATTGAACTAATCGGTCAATTAATCCACTCCCTTTCAATGTTTCTACAAGACCCATAAGTAGAATGGTGAAAAAACTGATGCCTGTGGCTCTGTTAATGCCTTCGATGATAAAGCTTTGGGCACGGAAATTCTCCAAATCTAAAGATATGATTTTTGTTACTGGCAATAAACCAAGTCCCCAACCTAGAATTACTCCTGCAAGGAGACCAAATAATAATCCGTGGAGTAAATGTTTACCTTTTAGAAACAGGAAAATAA
>BJGN01000255.1 GCA_014190515.1 Bacteroidota bacterium | reverse complement strand
GAGATTGTTTTAGCCCAGGGTAAAAAGGAGTTTGATAAAAGAGAGGCTATTAAAGAAAAAGACAATCGCAGAGAAATGGAACGCACCCGGTTGACTGTTTCAAAATATAATGCAGACAAGTAAATATCCTATATCATTTTACCTTTTCCCATTCCCAGGACGTGCGCATAATATCACCTATGCTGCGTTTTGGTTGCCAGCCTAATGTGTTTGCTGCCTTAGTAAAATCGGCGTAAATTTCTATAACATCCCCCGGGCGTCTTTCTCCCAAAGTAAAGGGAGCGCGAACGTTAGTTTCCCTTTCAAAGGCCGATAAGGCTTCTAAAACACTAACCCCCTTGCCAATACCCAAATTGAAGACCGTACATTTTTCTTCATTTTTATTGCTCAATAAATGTTGAAGAGCCAATGTATGTGCATGGGCTAAATCCATGACATGAATATAATCGCGTATGCAGGAGCCATCTCGTGTAGGATAATCTGTGCCAAAAACGGTAAGTGGAGGTCTTTTATTAGCGGCAGCTTCGGTTATAACCGGGATCAGATTTGATGCAATATTTGCAGGTGACTCCCCAATAAAAGCACTTTCATGCGCCCCGGCGGGATTAAAATAGCGCAATAAAATGGTATTCATTGTACTATTTGTTTTAGACAAATCCCATAATATGTCCTCCCCCATTTGTTTTGTTCTGCCATAAGGGGATTCCGCCTCTTGTTTTAGCGTCATTTCTGTAACGGGTAATTCCGTTGTATTGCCATAAACAGAACAGGAAGAGGAGAATATTAAATTGGGAATATTATACCTGGTCATATTATCCAGTAAATTTAATAACCCAATAAGATTATTACGATAATACAACAAAGGCTTTTCTACAGATTCTCCCACTGCTTTTAAGGCTGCAAAATGAACCACACCTACGATATCGGTATTCTCTGCAAAAATATTTGCCAGAGCCTTATCATCAGTGAGATCCACCTGATAATTTTTCACCCTTTTTCCAGTAATTTTATAAATTCCGTCTAACGATTTTTCCGATGCATTGATTAAATTATCCACGCTGATAACATCAAAACCATGGTCTATTAAATCGACCATCGTATGACTTCCAATATATCCACAACCACCCGTTACTAAAATTTTATTCATTTTGTAAGATTAAAAGCGTGAAACAAAGTACAAAACAACAGAACTTTTTCCATAAATTACCAAAAAAAAGAACATGAATCTGAATGACGTGGTACATGAAGTAGTTATTATTGCTAAAGAAGCTGGTGCAGCTATACTTCAAATATATAATCAACCTGAATTTCACATTGAAAACAAGGCTGATAGCTCCCCATTAACGGAAGCGGACCGTCGGGCAAACGAAATTATTTGCCACTCATTGCTTGAAAAATATCCAGACATACCCATTATTTCAGAGGAGAACAAAATGGAATCTTATAATATCAGGAAGGACTACCAAATGTGCTGGATGGTAGATCCACTGGATGGAACCAAGGAATTTATTCATCGAAATGGAGATTTCACTGTAAATATTGCGTTAATCAGGGAGGGCGAACCAGTATTGGGTGTAGTTTACCAGCCTGTGAATGGCGATTTATACTATGCGGATAAAGAAACAGGCGCATTTTCCACAAAAAATGGGATAACCAGCGCATTAAAAACCACTCCCTTTTCTATTCATGAAAAAGGGTTAAAGGTAGTGGCCTCACGAAGTCATTTAAATGAAGAAACGGCACAATTTATTCAGAAGTTAACTGAACCAGCATTGGTTACCAGAGGCAGTTCATTGAAATTTTTATTACTTGCCTCTGGGGAAGCAGATATTTATCCGCGATTAGCACCAACCAGCGAATGGGATACTGCGGCTGCGCAGTGCATATTGACGGTGGCAGGAGGCGTAGTAATTAATGCAGAGGACGGTAATTCAATGGTTTACAATAAACCATCGCTACTAAATCCCTCATTTATTGCCTACCGTCACCCATTAAATGAAAGTCCTATTTAAGACGCCAAATTTCCCGTGCTGCCTTTTCCAATGACTCTCTAACCGAGGGATGAGCGATATTTATAAGTGCCCTGGCCCTTTCTTGAATGCTTTTCCCAAAAAGATCGGCAATACCGTATTCTGTTACAATAAATTGGACATGGGCGCGCGTAGTAACCACACCAGCACCTGGTTTTAGCATGGGAGTGATCCTACTTACCCCTTTACTGGTTAAAGAAGGCAGGGCAATAATAGGTTTACCGCCCTCAGAAAGAGCTGCCCCTCTGATAAAATCCATTTGACCGCCCACGCCGGAATAAATACGGGTACCAATGGAATCGGCACACACCTGACCTGTCAAATCTACTTCTATGGCACTATTTATAGCCGTTACCTTTGGCAATTGTCTTATGACGGCCGTATCATTAACATACATAATGTCTAATACTCTAATGAGCGGATTATCATTTACATAGTCATACAGATAGGAAGAGCCCATCATAAAACCAGTAACCACATAACCTTTATGCTTTGTTTTATGCTGATTGGTAACTACGCCACTTTCAATAAGGGGAATAATACCATCGGAGAACATTTCCGTATGAATACCCAATTCCTTATGATTTTTCATAGCGGACAAAGCTGCATTTGGAATAGCGCCAATACCCATTTGAAGGGTTGCCCCATTTTCTACCAATCCCGCTACATTCTCTCCAATTTTCATTTCCACCTCATTGGGAACCGAAACAATGTGCGTAGGAAGAGGATAATTAACCTCCGTAACACGGTGAAACTTACTGATATGAATATTTCCGTCGCCGTGGGTCCTGGGCATATTGGGATTGATTTCAGCTATTATTAAGGTAGCGCATTCGGCGGCAGCCAGAGAAGTATCAACGGAAACACCTAATGAGCAAAATCCAGCTTTATCGGGAGGAGAAACCTGAAGCAATGCGACATCCAATAGGACTTTTCTGCGTCTAAAAAGATAGGGAATATCGCTTAGAAAAATGGGGACAAATTCTGCTCTTCCCGCTTCCACAGCTTCCCTCATATTGGCTCCGGTAAATAAACTTTTTATCAAAAAGGCATCCTTACAAATTTCATCAGCATAATGAGCATGACCTTCCGTATGAATTTGGT
>BJGN01000254.1 GCA_014190515.1 Bacteroidota bacterium | reverse complement strand
ACGCTCTTCCGATCTATCACGACTAGAAGGACTACAAAACAATAGTGTACTATGCCTGTTTCTAGATAAATCAAAAAACTTATGGGCCGGTCTAAATAATGGTATTAGTTTCATTGCCTATAATGCACCAATAAAATACATCACTCCCAACAAATTAAATGAGCTATCTGGTTTTACAACCAATATTTTTAAGAACAAATTGTATATAGGATCTTCTGAGGGTGCGTATGTACTTCCAATAACAGATCCCATTCAAGATCTCAGTTTTCTAAAAGGTCAATTTCAACTGGTTACCAATAGCAGTGGGCAAGTGTGGAGATTTAATGAAGTTAACCAAATGCTACTAATGGCGCACACAAATGGTTGTTTTGTAATTAAAGATAATAATGCAGTTCAAATCTCCAGTGACCCCGGTTGGCTATTTACTCCACTTAGCCAAGTCGTACCATCTAAACAAATTCTTGTAGGCACATATATGGGTCTTAAAATGATTGATTATGAAAATAATAATTTTAAAGACCTTGGCAACTTGAAGGGAATTTTTGAATCTTTTAGATTCCTCGCCATCGATAATAAAAATAGAATTTGGGCTTCACACCCTTATCGCGGAATTTATTTACTTACCTTATCGGAGGATGGTACAAAATATGATAGCAAACTCTATACAGATAAAAACGGTCTCCCCGCTCAAATTAATAATCATGTTTTCAAAATATCGAACAGAATCATTTTTGCTACAACTAAAGGCCCCTATGAATTTGATGAAAAAACAAATTCATTCAAACCATCACCTTATTTGAAAAATTACCTTGGAGATACAGAATTGCGCTATCTGAATGAAGATGAAGAAGGTAATATATGGTTCTGTAGCGGGAAAAAAATTGGAGTAATAAATTTTAATAAAAAATTGGGCAAACTCGAAGATAAACCTATTTATTTCCCAGAATTGAACGGACAAATATTATCCGGATTTGAAAATGTTTATCCGTTTAACAAACAAAATATTTTTATCGCATCAGACAAAGGGATTATCCATTTAAACTATGAAAAATATCGAAATACAAGAACTAAACCTACCATTATTCTAAGCCAGGTGAGAACTATAGGTGAGGCAGATAGTGCACTCTACGCAGGTTATGGACCGATCAATAGATCTCATAATCAGACCAAGAAAGCTGCAGTGTCACTACCCAATAATTTCAACTCCTTTCATTTCGAATATAGCTCACCTGCCTATGGCGTTCAAAATAACATAGAGTATAGCTTTATACTACAGGGATACGATAAAAACTGGAGTGGTTGGACAATAAAACAAGAAAAAGAATATACAAATCTTCCGCACGGCAGCTACACTTTTATGGTCAAATCTAGAGATAATCTAGGTAATGAATCAGACATTTCATCTTATAGTTTTACGATTGCTGCGCCTTGGTATAAAACATATTGGGCTTATTTTTTCTATGCTATCTTTTTCTTGTTTATTACTTACTTGACAAACAAATGGCAAAAAAGAAAAATTGATCAACAAAGATTAAGATTTGAAGAGGAACAGAAAAAAATCAATATTCTCCATCAATTGGAAATAGAAAAAAATGAAAAAGAAATCATTCAACTAAAAAATGAGAAATTACAAAACGATATACTACTCAAAACGAGAGAACTGGCAGACACATCTCTCCATCTTGCAGAAAGGAGTGAAGCCCTACTAAAGGTTAAAGATGAATTGCAAAAACTATATATCAAAACTGGCGATAATCATGATATTAGAAAAACACTACACCTACTTCATGATATAGAAAAAAATAATAATAACTGGGAAATTTTTGCTAAACATTTTGATGAAGTTAGTAATGACTTTCTTAAAAAAATGAAACTTAAATTTCCTACATTAACAAACAATGATCTGAAAATTTGTGCCTACCTGCAATTAAACTTATCATCAAAAGAAATTTCACAATTAATGAATATATCTGTAAGAGGAGTTGAAATAAACCGATACAGACTAAGAAAAAAACTTAATATTACAGGGAATCAAAGTTTTAATACCTTTTTTAATGAACAGATTCGTGAATAATAGACTATAGTAGTATCAAAAACTAAAAGAATCTTGTCAATATTTTGTTGATCATGAAAGGGGTAAGATATATGTTTACTTGATATTTGATTTAATAGGCTACTAATTATATTATAACTTTTAAAAAATCGACAAAATCAATACATACAAGACTTTATACTTACTGTTTAATCAACAATTGAAATGAATAAAAAATATTTTAATAGATGTTTTCTCCTCTTTTTATGGCTCATAATTACAATAGATTCAAGAGCACAAATTTCCTTCAGCCCATATGAAAGAGCAAAAAGGCATGCTATAACATATGAAAAGCCAGGGCCAGACTTCTTTGAGGGAGCTATTCTAGGTAATGGAGCAATGGGTGCTATTGTTACAACCAGGCCTGATGCCGTAGTTATTTATTTCGGACACAACAATGTATGGGATATACGATTGAATGAAAAAAACAAAGATAAAATTGGAACTTTTCAAGAGATCTTCAATAAAGTAAAAAATATCCCCGATACTTTAAAACTATTAACTGATGACCCATGGTACAATGAATATCAGAATATAGCAAGAGAAAGTTATAGTAAACCTTACCCCCGGCCCTATCCTTGTGGCTCTGTTTTGCTTGGCTTTGACCGAAGAAATGCAGAAATGATCGGGCATAAACTGGATATTGCTAACGGAATCTGTGAAGTATATTTTCAAACAAAAGACAAGAAAAATGTTATTCTACAGATTTTCCCTGATATGACTAAAGACCAGCTTTGGTTTCAACTGATTGATGAGAAAGGTACTGTATGTGATAATTTCTTTGATCGAATCAGAGTGATCCCTGATCCATCCACTCCAAAAGAATTCCCAAGACCTAAAGCTCAAGAAAATCTTTCGGCAGGAATTCTTGCATTTCAACAAACCTTACCTTATCAGGAGCCCGACATTTATGATACTACAAAAGGTCATCCTAAGGATAAAGCATTTCGTCTAATAGCTTCGATCAATTCGCCACTTGAGAAAACAACAAGAATTAACTGGGATGGTAATAAGCAAATTATGGCTTCGATGGAAGCTGGAATCATAAAAAAATCAGGGTTTACAGGAGTAATTACCCTTG
>BJGN01000253.1 GCA_014190515.1 Bacteroidota bacterium | reverse complement strand
CTTCGATACGAATTTCCTCTTCATTCCATTGGCCAACGGGTTTCAAAAACTCTCTTTTTGCAGGAATAATTCCGTATACGGAACCATGATATTGGTAAGGTTCAAGATTTGCATAAATAGGTGAAGTATTATCAAGGACCTGAATTTCCATACCTACATAAGCGGCATCTCCTTCTAATGGCGTTCTTATGCCAATACCATTATTGGCTCCTGGCGTTAATTGGAAATCAAAACGGAAAACAAAATCATCATATTCTTTTTCTGTATATAAATTTCCTTTTCCTCCTGCCGTTGGATCAATAAGAATGGTTTGGTCAACCACCTTATAATCGGTCATATTTCCAACCCAACCGGTTAAATCTTTTCCATTAAATAAAGAAACGAAGCCATTGGTCTCCTCTTCCGGCGTAAGGCTAATCTGGCTGCTGGACAGATTTCTGACATACACGTCCCTAAAAGCCAGATCAGTACCATGAGCTTGAAGTTCAATAGGTCCGGATGGGAAAATTGGTAATTTTCTGTCCCAATAATTTTCCAGCGTCACATTATCTACCACCAATTCACCATTTAGATAAACGGTTACTTTCTCACCAACCATTCTGATGAAAAAAGTATTCCAGTCATTTATCGCATTATCCATTAATTTTAATGGCTTGGAAGGATTGTTTTTATTGTTATATAGACCGCCGGAACCCACATTAGCACCTACATCCACGCGGGTAGTATCCCAAATTTGAACCTGAGGTGTCCCTCTAAGATAAATGCCGCTGTCGCCATTTTTGGAAATCCGCCAATCTACCCACATTTCGAAATCGGCATAATCTTTTACTGAGCAAAGATTTTCATAACCTGTCCCTGTAAATCTGATTTCACCGTTCACTACCGTCCAATTCAGGGGTAATCTAGCATTAGCCTCTTTCTGTTTTGCGGCTAAAACATCAGGAGCCATGGCAGCACGAGCTATAGGATTTTCAACAAGACCTTGCCAGCCGGACAAATCCTTTCCATTAAACATAGGCACAAATCCTTCACTTGTGGGCATTTGAGAAATCCATGTCCGTATATTTTCCCTGGTGTAATCACTTTCCGCACCGCTGAGAACCACCATACATTTTTCTAATACTGGTTTAACAGTAGCTCCAAAAAGACCAGCTTTACCACCCGATTCTGGCAATGCAATATCGCTACAAGCCTGAGCTGCGGCTTGTTGAACTTTGGCATCATCCAGGAAAGTGGCTACGGTAATAAAAGACAAAAACGATTTATTATTAGCCAGTTGATTGATAATAAGTCTTTTTAAGCCTGCATCATCCTGAGTATAGGGAATCAATTTTCTGATTGACAACACCTTTCTTTCCGTACTCAAAGATGAACTGCCTATTTGTTTTATATAAGCGCGAAAAGCAGGATTGGCTTTTTCAGGTTCATTAGATTCTATGACTGGAAAAAGTAAAGTGGTGGCAGCTTCGTTCTCCCATTTGGTCAATGCTTGAAAAGCAGCGTTTTTTAGATCGGCCTGATTGCTTTTGTATGCAGAGGCTACGAGATTAAGCAACGAAGGGTCCGAAATAGGAGCAAAAGCACCCAGATATTTCTTTTGGTTTTCTGGATATTTTACCCAGACTTCCTTTAGTTTTTCAACCGTCTGTGCTGATTTTATAGAAACTACTGCATCTTGTAATAATTTAATGACTTGATCGTCAGTAGCTGACGATAATTTCTCCAGTAAAACATCGATGGAATTGGCAGAACTTGTACCCGTTAATGCCTTATATGCAGTTAAAGAAATCGCTTTATCGGTGGCATTGGTATAACCTATAACGTCATTGAAAGCAAGGACTGCATTTCTTGAAGCTAAAGTTTCAAGGAAAACAATCTTACCGCTATTTCCAGCTTTATGCAAAGCAGAGATAATCGCCGGAATTTCCCGGGAACTAATCCATGTTTTTAAAAGAAGTGAAATAGTGGGGATTTCCGCAGAACTTATATTGGAGGCATAAGAAAGAAGTGTTGGAATACCTTCCTTGCCTTTAATAGCCATGAAAGCCTTAATAGCGGCTAATCTATTATCAAGTTCTGTTGCCTTTAATTGGGATTCAATGAAAGGAAGAGCCAGGGGATTTTTCAACGAACCCACATAGTCAAGTATCTGGATATTGGCCGCCGGGGACAATGAACCAGCTTTATCAAGAATTTTTCTAAGTCCTGCAACGTCCTTATTTTCTAAAGCCAGAGCTAATGCCGCTCCTCTGTAATCTGCATTGCCATGACTTAACGCTTGAATTACCTCATCTATGGCATTCATGCCGTCATAAGTAATAAGTAAGCGAAGGGCAGCAAGAGAATAGGTATAAGCCGGCGTTGAAGCGTTATTTTTGACTATAAATCGGGCATTTTTTTCTGCGATAGACCATTGATTATTTTTAGCCAGCTGATCCAGATAATTAATCCAGGAACGCATGGTTTCCGTTGGCTCGTATTTGAATCCGACGGAAGTTGCCGCTGTTTTCATTATTTTTTCGGAAGAAGGCTGACCAGCTTTAGCTATGCCTGCCAAGGCAATTTTACGTAAATCAGCACCCGTTTCATTTTGGATGACAGCATGTAAAATATCCAGACTTTTAGCATTACTATAGGCTGCGATACCTTTCAGTACAGGCAACTTTTTATTTCCAGTACTTTTGGCAAAGGCTCGAAGTAAAGCATCGTGAGCCTCTTCGGAACGAATGGCAATAAGGGTTTGCACGGCATAATCAGCCAATGTTTCAGAAGCTAGAAAAGGTTCAATAGAAGAAACTATATCTTTACCAATAAAGGAAAGATGGTGTAAAAAGAAGGACTGAACAGTTGTTTCTTTCGAGGCAACCAAAGCACGTAAGAAAGCTTTTTCAACTAATTGTCGGGCCGCTTCATTTCCGTCTTGCCCAGCATACCAAACCAAGCCGTTTAAGGCGGTACGCACACGGGTGTCGTTTCCAACTTCTGCAGCGCTTACCTTTGAGGTAAACAAATCGAGCCCGGCAGGACCCATTTCTATCATTTCTTTAGCTAATCTATTGCGTTGATTTCCGTCGCGTGCAGGGATTTCATTTAAAATGTCAGCCATCTGCGTCGGTAAAGTACGTTGACTAAGCCCAGCATCTGGCAATAAAATGGACAAAATAAGTGCCGTGAAAAAAAGA
>BJGN01000252.1 GCA_014190515.1 Bacteroidota bacterium | reverse complement strand
GATACCTTTTCTTTATTGTAGAACGGATTAATCCAGAAAAAACCATTCCCTTTTACTGTCCCAATATATTTTCCAAAAAATATAAGCACTCTACTTTGGTTAGGTTCAATGGTAAATAATCCTATTAGCCATATTATACCCACTATAGGCAATAAAAACAACACGTGTATTTCCCCCGTAAAAACCATAATAATGGGAGAGAAAATCATTCCAATTCCCAGAAATAAATGTAAAAAACCATTGTTTGCTAAAGTCAGTTCTTTTTCCATATTGATATTATTTTAATATCATAAAGATACTAAATAAATTGAAAGTACAAATACTATTTATAATCTTCCCTAACTGGTGAAAAAGTATCCATTATTTTACAATTCGTCAAAGCCCTTCCCCCATGTGGAATATTAGACGGAATGACACAAATACTTCCTGGGAGGCAGTGAAAAGTTTCCTCGCCTACGACTAACTCAAATTCGCCTTCTATAACCTGTGTCGTTTGTTCATGAATGTGGGAGTGCATGGGTAATATTGCATCCTTTTCAATTTCCCAAAATCCAATAGACAAGTTTTCAGTATGAACGAAACGACCGTGAAAGCCTTTAATTATTTCTTTTGTGGGTAAGGAAGAAATATCAATTTTCATAAGTTGTAATCTTTTTATAAATGAATGATTAAAATTATTTAAATTTAGGCAGGAAGCACTCATAAAACACCTATAATGACAAATAAAACCATAGACCGTTACCTTTCCCTGGATGTATTTCGGGGATTTATCATGTTTTTACTGATAGCAGAATTTACAGGAATTTTTGATTCTCTCATCGATGAAAAAAATCCTATACCCTGGTTGGCTACTTTTAGCCATCAATTTCATCATCATCCCTGGCACGGGCTTTATTTTTGGGATTTAATTCAACCATTTTTCATGTTTATGGTAGGTGTTTCCATTCCATTTGCCGTGAAAAACAGAAAAGCGAAAGGAGAAACTGACAAAGAAATATGGAAACATGCTTTTCAGCGCAGTTTTTGGTTATTATTTTTAGGATGGGCGCTGTATTGTATTGGGCCGGGAAAAATAGTCTTTAAATTTCAAAATGTACTTGCCCAATTATCCTTAACCTATTTAATTGCCTTTTCATTAAAGGATTTTAACCGAAACATACAACTCATCATTTCCATACTGCTGCTCGTCTTAACAGAAATTCTGTACAGAAATTGGCAAATAGAAGGATTTAATGAACCCTTTTCACCTAGTAAAAATTTTGGCACCTGGTTAGACTTACAATATGGGGGAGCAGATATAAGAGGCAGCTGGGTTTCATTCAACGCAATTCCAACTGCGGCTCATACGATTTGGGGAATGAT
Source organism: Bacteroidota bacterium (assembly GCA_014190515.1). Taxonomy (GTDB): domain Bacteria; phylum Bacteroidota; class Bacteroidia; order Chitinophagales; family Saprospiraceae; genus BJGN01. The sequence goes on along the minus strand of BJGN01000252.1, from coordinate 1,823 downwards.
GGCAGGTATTTGGTTACTTCAGAACGAACCGAAGGGTTCTATCCTTAAAAATCATTTACCCTTAATTCTTTCGGGTGGACTTTTGCTTTTGTTTGGATATTTGGGTGATTCCTTTACCCCAATCATTAAACGGATTAGTACCTCTACTTTTGTTCTCGTCAGTGGTGGCTATACTTTATTGCTGCTGGTATTTTTTGAATGGCTGGTTAGAACTATAAAATGGAATGCATCTTTTTCCCTTTTACAGTATATCAGCATGAATGCCCTTTTCATCTACCTGTTTGCCCATATTGGTGGCGGAGAGTTGATTGAATCCTGCATTCTGCCTTTTTCAAATGCCATATTATCGTGGAGTGGCACCTGGTTTAGTGAACTGGTTTTACAATTATTGGTTTTGTCCGTTTTTGTTCTTATTTGCAAATGGATGTTTGATCGAAAAATATTTTTAAAGATATAAGAGAGGTGACGATGATGGCGTGGCTATACCCCTGTAATGGAAGTTCATCATGTAAATATATGTTTTGAATCAGGTGAAAGCGGATGAATATTACATTGAAACCAGTCGGGGAGAAGACGCGAGGCATCGTGTCTCTACATGGTATTCAGAAATCTGACGAGTTGGATAGCCTGACAGTGGTGGTTCATTTTTTTTCCTGACCCCAGAAGGGTCACATGTCTTTTAACTCAAGGTCACTTTAATCCAAATTTCACCTTCGGGAAGGTCCAGCATTTCACCGCCGTCCCCTTTTTCCACGACATCAAGTTTTTCAGCTAGCGTTTCACTACAAATATAGGAAGCGTACTTTTCAACGGCGGGTTTAACGAAATCAAGCGCTTCCAATTGAATAGCTATTTTGTCTGTGACATTAAAGTCACTTGACTTCCGAATGTTCTGGATCCGATTTACCAGTTCTCTGGCCATACCCTCAGCGATAAGTTCATCACTTAATTGAATATCAAGCGCCACTGTTAACCCTGCATCTGTTGCGACTAGCCATCCAGGGATATCCACTGGAACAATTTCCAGTTCCTCTCTGGTTAATTGAATAATTTCTCCTGAAATATTGGTATCAAAAGAACCAGATTTTTCAATTTGCTGAATATCTTCCTGGGAAAGCGAGGCAAGAGCATCCGCTACCGCCTTCATATTTTTCCCAAGTTTCTTTCCTAACGATTTAAAATCGGGCTTCACTTTTTTCTGAATAATATTCCCAGCACCTGAAACATATTCAATTTCCTTTACATTAACTTCTGCGAGGATTAAATCTTTCACACCGTCGACCTGCTTTTCAAAATTATCATTCAAAATAGGAATGAGCATTTTCTGTAGGGGCTGTCGCACCTTCAGTTTTTCCTTTTTTCTTAAGCTAAGAACAAGAGAAGATATTCTCTGTGCATAAGCCATTCTTTCTTCCAAAGCGTGATCAATAATTCCAGAATCCGACACAGGAATCAAAGCAAGGTGAACCGATTCAGGACCTTTTTCCAATGCCCCTTCTTGTAAATTTCTGTACAACCAATCGGCAAAAAAGGGAGCTACGGGAGCCATCAGGCGAGAAACGACATTGAGACAAATATATAGGGTCTGATAGGCGGCCAGTTTATCTTCGGACATTTCACCTTTCCAAAACCGACGACGACAAAGTCTGACATACCAATTTGACAGATTTTCATCGACAAATTCCATGATTTTCCTTGTAGCGTTCGTTGGTTCGTAGGTAGCATAATCTGTATCCACTAAATGAATCAGCGTATTTAATTCCGATAAAACCCAACGATCTATTTCAGGTCTTTTTTCCAATGGAACTTCGGCGGAGGACCAT
>BJGN01000251.1 GCA_014190515.1 Bacteroidota bacterium | reverse complement strand
GAGGAAAATAGGGTTATCACCACTTCTTTTGACAATAAAAACATAGCATCTGCCCTTTTTAATGTATTGTGGCCGCTAAACTTGAAAGCTGAAAAAAAGGATGGGAAATATTTTGTACAAAAATCAATGGTTGAATAAATTTAGTCCCTATAACCCATGGGTATTTACTCTTTTATTCCTCCTTTTTGGTAATGCCGCTTCTTTCGTAAAAGCGCAATCCAATAATCCCGACATTTTACTTGCCAAGGTTTTACCCCTTCTTGAGGTTAGGTTCAATATAAAATTTGGATATGACCCCGAAATAATAAAAATGCTCAGCCTGAATAAAAAAATTTTGGCATCTGAAAATATTCTTAGTGCCCTCCAATTAATAAGTGCCTCCCTTCCCTTAGAGTATTTTCAGACTTTGGATGGTCAAATCCTTCTGAGAAAAAGAACGGAAACAAAAGTAGAGCCTCCCATTGAAATTACTACCGTTAAAATAAAAGGTAAATTAATAGATGCCTGGACTGGGGAAATACTGCCTTTTGGTGATGTAGTTGGAGAAAATGGGGAAGGTTTTTCCTCAGATGAAAACGGTAAGTTCAGCCTGAATGTAAGCATAAACCGTCCGGTTACTTTCAGATATCTTGGGTATGAATCTAAAATATTGACATTTTCGGCAAATAAAGAGGATGTTACCCTAAGATTAGTTCCAAAATTAAGCGCATTACCGCTCATAGAAATCAGTGCGAAAATTCCTGGCTTAACCAATAAATCAAGTGGCATTTATTCTCATTTACATCCCAGCTTCTGGGGTAAAATGCCCTCTTTTGCTATCGGAAATGATATACTTCGAAGCCTTCAGCAATTACCCGGCATTTCATCCACTGATGATTTGTCTGCCGAGTTAAAGGTAAGAGGCTCCAATGGCGATGAAAATCTCCTCATTCTTGATGGTATAACACTATATAACGTGACCCATTTTTCAGGCATGTTTAGTCTGGTAAATTCCGATGCTATCAAAGAGGTGAAATTATTTAAAAATGCTTTACCTGTTTCTTACGGAGGAAAAACAGCTTCGATCATAGAGATGAATACCTTGTCTCCTCTAGAAAATATTAAGTTATCAGGAAAAATAAGTAGTAATTTACTGACTTCTCAAGCGGTCCTTCAAGGGCAGATCGCTCCTAAACAAAGCATCTTATTTTCTGGAAGAACCACTTATGGAAATCTTGGTGATTCGAAATTATTTGGAGCACTTCAGGAAGAAATTGTTACCCCCATTATAAAACCTTTGGATCCCAATGCAACGGTCACCAGGGAAATAGCTGCTTATAATCCAAATTTTAAATTTCATGACCTCCAGGGTAAATGGAATTGGGAAATAAGTGACAAGCAAAAGTTACAAGTAGCCTTTTTTTATGGCTATGACGAGATGGACTATTCCTATATAAAATCTATTAAAACGGAAGTTGGAAAATCCTACTATTATCGTAAGGAATATTTTAAGGAAATAGCAGATTGGAATAATATGGGTTCTTCCCTTTTATGGAATTTTAATCCAACTGAAAATTGGCAACATACGCTTCATGTTTCCATCACTGACTTTGAAAATAATGCCACTATCCTCAATGATTTTAAATTTGTTGAGGATAGAAAAGTAGATAAGATTTTTAATTTTGAAAATACCCATTTTAATAAAGTGGCCGGCCAGGACTTAAAATGGATTAGCAGATATTCTGTTTCAAAGACACAATCCTGGATTTATGGCCTTCAAACGACTAATAATCAAGTTAAATACGATATCAGACAAGACAGAGTTAGACCATTAACTGGTCATCATGAAGCGTTACAATCCGCAGCTTTCGTTGAGTTAAACCAACATCTGAAAGATTGGACTTTTAATGTCGGTGGCAGATTAAATTTATTTGCACAGAAAATGTATTTTTCACCAAGTATCGATGTAAACTATCATAAATCAAATACCCCTTTTACTGTAAAAGGCTCCTTTGGTAGGTATTACCAGTTTTTGAGGCAGCTAAATCATGAAGATCGGTATGGCAGAAATTATGGCTATTGGGTATTAAGCAATCAACAATTTCCTGTTCTTAGTAGCAATAATTCCATGATTGGTGCTAACGCAAAATGGAACAATTGGGAATTTGATGTTGAATTTTACCAAAAAAATAGTCAGGGTGTATTGGAACAAGCCTTAGCCGTTAACAATGTAAATAATCCGGACAGTACACAGCGACCGCCAAGTTTCATCCTATATGATGGGAAAGGACAAACAAAAGGAATGGATTTTTTCATTCAACACACAGGAAAATTCTTTACAGGCATGGTTGCCTATACGTTAAGTAAATCAACGAACCAATTTAAGGAAATTGCAAATGGCATCGCTTTCCCATCCTCAAACGATAGGAGACATCAACTGAAAATAAATGGTAATCTGCACCTCGGCAAGTTTGACTTTTTTGCCACTTACAACTTTGCCAGTGGAAGGCCTTATACTGACCTTTCCAAAATATTGGAGAATAATGACAAAATGCAAAATAATCCTAAACCACCAAATCCAGGCAATCCCGTGCCCAATATACCTAACAACCGACGCGAAGTTGTTAATCCATTGGATAGGTTAAGTTATTTAGATGATTATCAGCGTTTTGATATAGGAGCAAGTGTACATTTTAAGTTAGGACAAAACACTAATTTATCTATTGAAGGTTCGATATTTAATATTTTCAACAGGAAAAATGTAAAATACAGACAATTTATCTTCCAATTGCCTTATCAACTTAAATCAGCACCAACTTCCAAAGAATTGGTGGTAGGAACTGAATTACAAATGCTAGGCATTACCCCAAATTTAAATCTAAAATTCTCTTTTTAATCTTTTGATAATATAGTATTTACACTGAATTAACACTAAATACTGAATTTTGTATCAAATAAATTTAATGAAAAGAGAGCTCGATATTGCCATCATTTCCGATGTTCATCTTGGTACTTATGGTTGTCACGCCAAAGAGTTATTAAATTACCTCAACAGTATTAAACCAAAAACGCTTATTTTAAACGGAGATTTTATTGATATCTGGCAATTTAAAAAAAATTGGTTCCCCGTTGATCACCTGAAAATAATACAGAAATTACTGAAAATGTCAACCAAGGGTACGGAAATCTACTACCTGACAGGTAATCATGACGATGCCCTTA
>BJGN01000250.1 GCA_014190515.1 Bacteroidota bacterium | reverse complement strand
TTATCAAAATCAAGCAAAAAAGCTGCTAGGCTAGCAGCTCAGACCGATTTACTATAAGATGATTCCTTAGTAAAATTAAATTCATTGTGGCAAAAAGAACATACACCTTTGTAATAATAGGTGTTAACAATTTCAAATTCCGAGTTATATCTTCTGTCTAATTCCCCTTTGTTTGTGATTTTACCATGCGTTAAATCCTTGCTGGTTTTCATATTTAATAATTCAGCTTCATGGCCTTCGATTTCAAAATCATTTAATTTTCTGCAATGTGGGCACCTCACTCTTGGATCATTGAAATTTGAATAAATGGCATAAATGGCATAAATAGCTAAAAAAACCGTTTGTACATTAAGTAACCACGGAGCTTTCAGGCCTGAAGACATAATTAGACTATATTCAGACCAGTTTCCCACATTATCCAAATAATAGGCTGTGAATAGCCAAACAGAGCTTAAAATAAATAATTTATATAAGAACTTAAATCGAAAACCAGGATTTTATACTAAAAAAAGAAAAAAGAGAAGATATACAAGTATCTCAAGGCCATAAAGCGTGGAAGCTAGGGAGGGTTTATAAAATACTATAGTCCCGTTCATATAATACAACAGCAGAAAATATATAACAATAGAAATTAGCAGTAATAATCCTCTAATTTGTATTTTAATCATATTAAAAGAAATCATTTTTTTTGAACGTGAATATTTTTTTGAAAAGTTCCGTCTGTAACTCAGCCCTTTGAAAGTTATTTTGACTGGCCCGATCAAGTTCATCAAGTAAGACCTTTCTAGTTCCATGGTCCATTGCCTTTATATTCAGGTCTCTGACCGATTCTGTGATCATCCTACTGTTGAGGCTGTCAATATTTGTAATAATTCTCGAATAAATAGAATCACCCCTTGACTCACTTCTCAGGTCGATATATTTTGTCAACTCAAGGTTGTTGAACTTATCGGTCTCTGCATAATTTTTCAATGTGGCAAAAATGCCTTGTTTACCATAAAACATGGCGGCGGCATTAAATTTAAAAGCCGATCCAAACTTCTTTATCCCAGTACTGTCATAGTTGTTTATTATCCTATTGTGAAGATCGTATAATGCATATAAATGTTCTGACTTATTCATAAGTAGTATATTATTGACATCGCTATTAATATTCGAGTCAATAATCGTTTGTAAATGATATACTGATTTATTCAGGTCTGCATATATCACTGAATCGGTTATCTTCTTTGAATGGTGATTAACTAAATCATCAACCGCGTAAAACCATGCAACAGGAGGCCATATTTTTATTCCAGTAAATTCTTTTCTGCTAAAATGATTTCGTAAATATTGAAAGCTGGCAAGTTGAACCATACAGGCAAAAAGCAGTATGAAAAACCCAAGTGGTTGAGTAAAAAAAATCACCTGACGGGAATTGGTTATTCCTTTTAATATTTTTGAGAACTTGCTTTCATTTAATCTGTCATACTCTGACTGAAGCCCCGATCTCCATACAGATTCCAACAGGGCAACTATTTCACTCTCCGTAAATCTATGGTCGCTAATTGCATTTCCTATCAGCATTTTCGTCTGATGGTGATTCATTATTTCCTTGACAATTTCCTCTATCGGTTTTCTTTTATTGAAATAATCATTTACGGTAGAAACCAATTGGGGGTCATCGGTTTTTTCAAGTATTATTTTTACTCTTAATTTCTTTTCATTATCTAACTCATCAATTTCTGCAATGTATTCATCAAGCCTGCCTGACAGCCAGTTGAATCCAAAATAGATCGCAGCGGGTTTAAATAAGTTCATCTGTTTTTTATTTAACCTTTCTTACCAAAAAGAAATCTCAGAAGTGTACCTCCAATTTTTCTTTCGACCCCACTTTTGGTTGTTGGGATTCCTGTTTTTTGGGCAAAAGGTGATCGAAGACCAAAGCGGCCTATAGCTCGTTTCCAGGAGAATGAAAACAAAACTTTTGCCCATAAATTTTTTTCAATCCTAAGTTACAAAAAAAGAAAATTCCATGTTAAAACTAATCATTTTAGCGGGATCACGACAGTAATCGAAAGGTCAGTCATAGATTTGGAGAATAAGGCTTCCTGCGAAAGGCAAGATGGGTGAATCTTATTCTTTAACACAACTACAATTATAGAAAATAACATGTAGTCCCGACAGGAATCGAACCTGTATCAAAAGTTTAGGAAACTTCTATTCTATCCATTGAACTACGGGACCAAGGATTGAAATAAAGATGGGGCGGCAAAAATAACGAATAAATCCGCATCTTTGCTGCATGAAATGGTTCGACTTATTTATACGCTATAGATTCTGGATCAGCATTGTTGTGCTCGTATTAGCCGTTACGGTAAACATTACAAGTGGATTCTGGCCTTCCTTCATCCTCTATCTGGCGGGTGTGATCATGCTGTTTACTCATTTCTTCTTCGGACCCCTCCGCCTCATCCAATCCCATCTCGAAGAGGGTAATATGGAAGAAGCAGAAAAAGTACTCAATATGGTTTGGTTCCCAGGCCTTCTATATAAACCTGTCCAGTCGGTTTTCTACACCCTAAAGGGGAATATCGCCATGATGAAACAGGACTTTGACTCCGCCGAAAAACATATGAAAAAAAGCCTAGACCTGGGGGTTCCCATGAAAGAAGCGGAAGGAGCGAACAAACTTCAACTGGGGATGATGGCTATGCAAAGAGGCGATATGCGCCAAGGGGAAACCTTGATACGAGCAGCTATAAAAGCGGGCATACCGGATAAAGACAGCTTAGCAATGGCTTACCTGCAAATGTGCCAGATCATGGCTCAAAAACGTGAGTTCCGCTCTTCAAAGGATTTCTTTAAAAAGGCAAAAGCGACAAAGCCTACCAATCCACAAGTAGTGGAGCAACTAAAGAATCTGGAAAAATATATTTCCAGAATGCCTGGATAACAAAAGAAAAAATTGCAGTTAATTATGTAGTGCTTTCAGGTAACGGAAAATGTTTTCATGGTTTAGCAACGGCTGTTGCGAAACATGATGCAATTTACGATAACTTACTTGATGTAAATGGGTTACAAAAGGTTACACACCTAATTCATCACCTTTTTAATCTGATTTAGATTCATCTGGTTGTCCTTTTTCTCCTTTACCGCCATTTTCCAAATAACTCTTCCACTTTTTTGAAACGAAATTCTAAGATCCCTTCTAACTGCTTTTTGGTAACTAAACTGTTCAACAGATCCTCAAAAAACCAACCCGGAACTTTGTAATGGATCACACACTTCATCT
>BJGN01000249.1 GCA_014190515.1 Bacteroidota bacterium | reverse complement strand
ATTGAAAATCCACTGACCCAAAAAGTGAGATTTTTGGATAAATTAGTGGATGAGTTAGCTAAAGGTCGGAAGTTGGAAAAAATCCTTCGAAAATGATATTTGAGTTTATTTTATACCCTTCATTCTTTTCTTATGTCTAAAAATATTTATCTCCTCCTCCTTTTATTCCTGACCTTTAAAGGTATTTCCCAAGATGTTCATATTCGTGTTAATCTGATTGGTTATGCAACTTCTCATCCTAAAAAGGCATTGATTTTGTCAAAAACGCCCATCAAGGATGCATGGTCTATTTATGAGGAAAATGGGGAAAAGGTGAAAAAACTTAACCCAATACTTTTGAAAGGAGAAAATTGGGCTCCGTTCGATTATTATTATGAATGTAATTTTACTGATATAATCTCCCCTGGCACCTACTTTTTGTCCAATAACGCTCAAACTTTACGTTCAGAAAAGTTTTTGATAGGAAATTATCCGCCCATTCACGAATCTGTCATCAGTTTCATGCAAACGCAACGATGTGGATTCAATCCCTTTACCAACGAAGTTTGTCATCCTCTCGATGGAAAAAGTTTTTATGGAAACAGACCCGATTCCTCTTACATTGACGCAACAGGTGGTTGGCATGATGCCGGAGATCAGTTGAAATATTTGATAACAGGTAGTAACGCAACAGCCAGAATGTTAATGGCTTATCAATGGAATCCTAACGTTTTTGAAGATAAAGTGAATGATCTCGGCCTCCCTCAGCCTAATGGAATAGCTGATGTTTTGGATGAGGCTAAGTGGGGATTGGATTGGATCCATAAGCTTCACCCAAGCCGGGAGGAATTAATCCATCAGGTTGCAGACGATCGTGATCATCTTGGATTTAAAATGCCTCATGAAGACGCCGCAAATTACGGTTGGGGTAAAAATAAATACCGACCTGCCTATTTTGCGAACGGCAAACCTCAGGGATTAGGTAAATATAAAAGCGAATCTACCGGAGTATCTAACGTAGCAGGTAGGTCGGCCGCAGCTTTAGCGTTAGGGTATCAGATTTTTAAAGATATATCCGGACATCTTCCTTTTGCAGCCCAATGTCTCCAGGATGCGATAGAATTATTTGAAATGGGAAAAAAAAGGGAGGGTTTTCAACAGGGAAATAGCTATGGTGCTCCGTATAGATATAATGAGCGTACTTGGGCAGATGACATGGAATGGGGAGCTGCAGCTCTTTTTAAGGCCACAGGAGATAAAAAATATCTCAACGATGCATTACATTATGCCGATGTGATTAGCTTCACTTCCTGGATGGAAATGGATTCCGCCGCGCATTATGAAATGTATCCTTATGTGAATATGGGGCATTATGCTCTTTGGCAAGTTGTTAACGATAAAAATATCAGAAATAAACTAGCTGATTATTATAAACATAATCTTCTTAAAATACAGGAAAAGGCAGATAAGAACGCATATAAGGTAGGGCATCTTTTTATCTGGTGCTCCAATAATCTAGCCGCAGCAGTGGCAACGCAGGCATTGCTATATGAACAAATGACAGGCGATGTTCAATTTCGACCTTTACTTCAGAATCATCTGAACTGGTTATTTGGACTTAATCCCTGGGGTACCAGCATGATTACGGGCATTCCGGCCAATGGGGAATTCCCGTTAGATGTACACATGCCATTTTGGATATTGAATAAACAAGTGGTTCCCGGAAGTTTAGTCGATGGTCCCCTTTGGTCTAGTATTCATGATAAAATGTTGGCTATCAGATTAAATGAACCTGACGAGTTCGCTCATTTGCAACCAGATCATATTAAATATTGGGATGATTTTGCAGATTATTCTACGAACGAACCTACTATGGATGGTTCGGCAGATTTAATTCTATTGCTGGCTCATTTTGCAAAACCTAAAATCAAATGATTTAATCTTTATCCGATTTTACTCCTCCCTCTTCCATATCATTTAATATACCAATAGATGTTATTAATGGTTCCCATTCTTTTCCCTGTAAAAGGAGTTTGAACCACCATTTATCTGCATTTTCATATTTTAAATTAAAAAAAAGCCATATTGCCAGACAGGTAAATGAGATGGTTACAGCACCTTGAAGTATAAATAAAGGTAAAGTTCCATTTTTAAACATACTTTCATTCCAATAAAAGGTGGTCCAAAAGGGTAGTTGAAGGATTAAAATTTTAGTTACATTTAAAGTTGAGGCCTTTAGGTTTATTAATGTTTTTTGCAAAATAACTACCGGTTTATTAAAATCAATGCTGTAAAGTGTGCTTAATTGAATAATATAAATGATTACAGCCATAGCCGTTAACATCACTTGAAAAAATGCTGAGTAAAGAAAATAGGGACTTACCTGGTCATAAGCAATAATGGTCAGTTTTATAAGGACATACCCTATACCCAATACCCAAAGCAATCCCGCTAATAAGGTAAATATTTTAATGGGTTTCATCGAGGAAAGAAAATGGCTGACATTTCTTTTTGTGAGTTTATCCAGGCTGGATTTATCTGATTTTTGATTGATCGCAATCTGATTATTACCAGTTTGCCATAGATATTTCAAATCCGTGTCGTTCATTTTAATTTTCTTTATGGTTTAAAAATCTCTTCTTTAGTTTTTCCTTTATCCTACCCATTTTAGTTCCCACATTGGAGACGGATATACCCATGATTTCAGAAATATCCAGATAGGATTTATCTTCCAGATACAACATTATGAGTGCTTTATCCATTTCGTTGAGTTCGGCAATAAATTTTTCTAATAAATTGAATTTTTCCTGTAAATCATTTGGAAGTGGGTCAATAACGAGAGGGAGCATCTCAGCTTTGGCATACTGATGTCTAATACTATTTTTTCTGTAAAATGATATGGCCACATTAATGGAAATTCTATACAACCAGGTGGTTATAGCAAAATTAGCATCGTATTTTGGAAGGGATTTCCAGATTTGTATCCTTATTTCCTGGATTAAATCCTGCCTGTCTTCCTCATTTCCACAATAGGTTCGGGCAACCTTGAACAATAAGCCTTTATGCTGTTCAATGATTTCATGAAATGTTTTATGTAAGTTTTGCTTTGCCATAGGTTCGATAAATGGAATGATACTTATTATTCGAACGAACGGTCAAAAAAGCACACTTTATTTAATAAATATTAACCGTTTGATAACCATTTTGCAACGTGACAAAATCTTTTTTCAAAAAATTTGCCAAGTGTGTAGATTGGAGATGTTCCTGAAAACTGGCTTCATTTTTAAAACACTCCCAAATGACAATGAC
>BJGN01000248.1 GCA_014190515.1 Bacteroidota bacterium | reverse complement strand
AATTTGAAAAAGTAATGCCTCCAAAGCTTGAAGAAAGAGATCATTATCATCATTTTGCAGATGCATGTTTAGGTCGAACCAAAACGGAAAGCCATTTCGAACAATCGGGACCAATGGCAGAAGCCATCATTTTAGGTACCGTTGCGTTGAAAGAACCTGGTAAATTACTGGAATGGAACCATAAAAAAATGAAATTTTCCAATCTGAAAGAGGCAAATAAACACCTCAGCAGGCCTTACCGGAAAGGTTGGGAAGTAGGAGGATTTAAAGCCTAAGGGTTTTGCACTATTTCAAAATGTGTTATATCCACAAAGAAATGCCGACCATATTTGACCTGCCTAAGGCCAAATATGGTCGGCAATTTTTTTATAGTTAGATAAAATCTTCTATTATTTGGGGTGATTTGACACCAATATCATTCTTGTTTCTTCGGATATTGGAAATGATTGGGTGGACACCGAATAATTTTATTTATGAAATGAAGGAACAATTAAATCAAAAGAAGGAATTTTTACCTTTTTTACTACCTGAAAATAGAGGAACCTTCACCTTTGAAGATGTAATAAAAAAAGAGCATGGAATAGAACGAGACCAGACAATTGAAATCTGGTGTAAATCAGTTTGGAATGCTTACGAACCATGTAAATCTATCATATTCGATTATTTAGAGAAAAATAGTTGAAATAACTTACCATTAGACTAAGAAAAATTGAGCATTATTGTTGACATTTTAGGTAAGGCTCAACTTATAGGTCATAAAATAAGCTAATAGAAAATATATTAATTAACTTTAAACTTCTTTTTTTAATTATAAAATTATGGCTACGCAATTCTCAATCTGTTTATGGGGGCAAGATGCCAAAGGAATGGCGCGGTATTATCAAGATGTATTTACCGATTTTAAGTTAGTTTCCGAAAATCCAATGGCGGTTGTGTTCGAAATGATTGGAAAGCGTTTCATGTGTTTGAATAACTGCGTACCAAACCTCAATTTTAATGAAAAGATCTCTTTTGTTCTTACCGTCGATACGCAAGATGAAATAGATTATTATTGGAATTACTTCACAAAAGAGGGACAAGCCGGACAGTGTGGCTGGCTTGAGGACAAATATGGTGTTTCCTGGCAGGTAGTGCCAAGCATTTTGGGCAAACTCATGACCAACCCTGAAACAGCTCCAAAAGCGACCTATGCTTTTATGCAAATGTCCAGATTTGATATTGCGAAATTGCAGGAGGCGGTTAAGTGAGAAAACGCCCACTTCTGTAAGACTTTATCATTTGACATGTTATATTATCGAAGAATCCCCATTTCCATCATTGGGTGAATATTCCTGTTATGTTATCGTAGAATCCCAGTTTCCACCATTGGGTGAATTTTCCTAAATAAATGTGTGAATGATTTTTGCCGTGAATGTGTAAATTTTCCTGTATAAAACAGGGCGAATTCAATTCGCCTCTACATGATATTGGCGTTCAAAAAATGAATTTAATTTTCCCTTTCTCTATGCTGTTTTTCTGCTTATTTCGGAGAATAAACATCTTTGTTTGTCAATTATGCAGTAGCTATTCGCTACTTTTACAATATAAAGGCTAGATTCCAGCTAGAAAAATAACGGAAATGAAAAAAATTATCCTTATCCTGTTTATCACATCTTGTGGCATTCTCTTACATGCGCAATCTAATAAGTCCTGGTCGGGGATTTTGAAGGCAGGAGCACAAAAGATTGAGCTGAGATTACACCTAACTCAAAATGCAGATAATACCTGGCAGTCCAAATGGGATGTCCCGGCGCAGAAAGCATTGGGCATTCCTTCTTCCAAAACAGATTGGTCAGGGTCTCAGGTGTCCATTGAAATTAAAGCGATTGGGGCTTCTTTTAGTGGAAATTTGAATGCGGAGGGAAATAAACTGGAGGGAAACTGGATGCAGTCAGGCGGTACCTTCCCTTTAGTATTGGAACCATTTTCCGACACCATTGCTGCTAAAATAATAATTAAGCCGCAAACTCCACAGCCACCATTTAGCTATATTTCAAAAGATTACGTTTATGAGGGTTCAGATACAAAGCTTACTTATGGCGCAACCTTAACATTTCCAAATGAATCTTCTACTTTTCCCGTCCTTATTTTAATAACGGGAAGCGGAAAACAAGACAGGGATGAATCTATTTTAAATCATAAACCTTTTCATGTCCTGGCTGATTTTTTAACCAAAAATGGCTATGCCGTCTTAAGAGTTGACGATAGGGGTTTTGGAAAATCAACAGGTGATTTTCAGCAAAGCAGTTCGGAGGATTTTGCGTTGGATGTAGAAGAACATATCCGATTTGTAAAATCTTTACCTATGATTAATCAAAAAAAGATTGGATTATTAGGTCATAGTGAAGGAGGATTAATAGCCCCAATGGTAGCTGCCAGAAATAAATCTGTTTCTTTTATTATGCTCCTCGCTGGACCTGGCGTACCCATTTCAGACCTTATGGGACAACAAAATGAAGCCGTATTTAAATCTGTTGGCATACCTCAACAGGTGATTGATACTTATATTCCTTTATATAAAAATTTGTTAAAAACATTAAGTCAGGCAGACGACGTTACCCAGGGCATCCAACAGGCAAAGGAAATTACGTTGAATTGGTTTAATGCATCCGATAAAGAAATGGTCAGGCTCACGACAGGTATAAATACGGAGAACGATATAGATGCTTTTGTTAAAAACATGTCAAAAGAGCTTTCTTCAAAATGGTGGAGGTTTTTTGCAAATTATAATCCGGAACCCATTTTGCAAAAAGTAAAATGTCCCGTACTGGCCATAAACGGTGGTTCAGATATTCAGGTGGTTGCCGATGAAAATCTGAATGGTATAGAAAAATCATTGGAAAAGGGGGGAAATAAGCGAGTGACGATCAAAAAATTTGACTCCCTGAATCACTTGTTTCAAAAGTGCACTACTTGTACGGTCATGGAATATGGTGAGTTGGAGACAACCATAGAACCTGAAGTGCTGGCTTTTTTACTGGAATGGTTGAGAATGGAAAAAATATAGGGTTAGGTTCTCCCCATTGTTTTCTATTATGCCATGGTAATGAAGGCCCAGTTTTTCTAAAAGCTGAATAGACCTGATATTATCCAATTGGGTGACAGCAGCTATATTGTCCATTTTTTTCTCGTTCAATGCATAGTTGATAATCCTTTCAGCAGCTTCAAAGGCATATCCTTTTCCCTGGTATTTTTCCAAAAAAGCAAATCCAATATCATGAAAGGGGAGATAATCTTTTTTAATAATAGTAAC
>BJGN01000247.1 GCA_014190515.1 Bacteroidota bacterium | reverse complement strand
TTTGACATGATTGGTATGAATTACCGTGAAATTTTTGATAAAAAATAAGTCAGACACCAAATCGGCTGCAGATTGGGCATTTTTCAATAATGTGTCCCCTGGCAGGACAGTAAGAACGGCCATAAAAAATAATCTGCAAGTGAAGTTTATTCCAAATTTTTTTAGGAAATAGCCGTTTTAGGTCACTTTCCGTTTCCTCCACATTTTTTCCGGAGGTTAAACCCCAGCGGGTAGCTAATCTGTGGATATGCGTATCAACGGGAAAAGCAGGAACACCGAAGGCTTGACTCATTACCACAGAAGCCGTTTTATGTCCAACGCCTGGTAAACTTTCAAGATCTTCAAAAGTTTCTGGAACCTGTCCATGATATTTATCTATCAAAATATTGGATAAACCTGAAATAGCCTCTGATTTCTTTGGGGATAAGCCACAAGGTCTAATTATTTCTTTTATTTTAGCTACGGGAATTTTTGACATATCCAAGGGATTATCTGCCAGTGCAAATAGAAAGGGCGTAACTTTATTTACGCGTTCATCAGTGCATTGAGCCGATAAAAGCACGGAAATTAACAATGTGTATGGATCTTTATGATCTAGTGGAATAGGCGTTTCCGGATAAAGCTGTTCCAAAAAAACAGCAATTTCCTTAGCTTTTCTTGCGGGAGACCGCCATTTTTTACCTGTAAATGAAGGTTCCATAGTTACTTTCTAAACGAACTTCATTTTGTTCCGCATTTTCAACATAACCAGCAACACAAGCGTCAATGTTAAATGATTTAGCTAATGTAACAATCTCATTCCCAATCCCTTTGTTCACATAAACTTCTAAACGTTGCCCCATATTAAAAACCGTGTACATTTCAGACCATTCGGTATTACTCTCTGATTGAATCAAGTTGAAAATAGGCGGAATGGGTAATAAATTATTTTTTACAATTCTTTTCTTATTTAAAAATTTTAAGACTTTTGTTTGTCCCCCACCCGTACAATGGATTAAACCTTGAAGTTGAGGTCTGAAATTATTAAAAAGAGAACGAATAAAAGGTAAATAAGTCCTTGTTGGAGAAAGAAGTAAAGAACCAATCGTATGAGATTCGCCCTCAACCAAAAGCATATCAGTTAATTTTTTAGAACCTGCATAAACATATTTTTTATCTATCGAAGAATCAAATGATTCTGGATATTTAGACGCATAACTATGTTCTAAAACATCGTGTCTTGCTGAAGTCAGACCATTACAACCTATACCAGAATTATAATTATTTTCATAAGTTGACATACCTGATGAAGATAAAACGACTAATTCAGCGCCCTCCTTTATATCAATATCAAAAACATCTCCCTTTCTCATTCTGGCAAAGGCAGTATATCCAATATCTGCAACCCTGACGATATCTCCTACGTCCGCGGTTTCTCCACCAGCCAGATGAATATTAAAGTCCATACTCTTTAAAAAATCTGCAAATTTTGAGGTTCCCTGAATAATAGCAGATAATACCTGCCCTGGAATAAGCTTTTTATTCCTGCCGATCGTAGAAGAAAGGATAAAATGATCATAACACCCTGCACAGGCCATATCGTCTATATTCATAACAATGGCATCCTGAACGATATTTTTCCAAACGGAAATATCGTTTGTTTCCCTCCAATACAAATAGGCCAAACTTGTTTTGGTTCCCGCTGTATCAGCATGCATTAAATTGCAATAATCGACATCTCCTGCAGCTACATCAGGTATAATTTTACAAAATGCATTAGGAAATAGACCCTTATCTAAATTTTTGATAGCATCATGAACTTCTTCTTTAGAAGAAGAAACGCCTCTTTTCTCATAATTACCTCCTGTGTTCATAGTAAATATTAAGCATCAAAGGTAAAAGTAATTATTAGAATTCAAATATGGTTTAATTCATAAAAGCATTATATTTGAATTAATAATTTTTACCCCCTATTTTTCTGACCATGAAATATCTTAAAAGAATTTATTTACCTCTATTATCGATTGCCGGTTTAACCATTCTGTTCATTTTATCTAATGAATTACCTTTCAGCGGATTATTTAAAAAGGAGAAACCAAATCTATCAATACTTGGCTCCTTACCCTTAGTGATTCCTACTATTAAATATGGTTTTGCTATTGATACCTTTTCTATGGCAGAAAATACCGTTAAAAATGGTGATGTCATCGGTAACATATTAAATGACAATGGAGTAGATGCTCAAATCATTCATAATATAATGAATGATAATCAACATATTTTTAAACCGAGTAATTTCCGGGTAGGTGAAAGATATACCCTATTTAAAAGTTTGGACGGTAAGGAACTAGAGTATTTAGTATATGAACCTAATGTTTATCATTATTTTATTTTCAATTTTATCGATTCCATTGGTATTAAAAAAATAGAAAGACCCGTAACAAAGAAAATAAAAACAACCTCAGGTACCATTGAGAGTTCCATTTGGAATGCCATGGCTCAACAAGGATCAAGTCCTGAATTAATTGCTAAGTTAGAAGATGCTTTGCAGTGGTCTATAGATTTTTATCATTTGCAAAGGGGAGAAAAATTTAAAATTGTATATGAAAGCCATAATATTGAAGGGAAAGAGATAGGTGCTGGTCTTGTATTGGCTGCAAAATACGAAATGGAAAAGAACACTATAAATGCTATTTATTATAGTAAACCAGCCTTTAAAGGGTATTACGACCTTGAAGGAAGACCATTGAACAAAGGATTTTTACGATCTCCCTTGCGGTTTTCACGAATTAGCTCTTATTTTAATACTTCAAGATTACATCCTATCCTAAGAAGAGTCAGACCACACTTCGGTACTGATTATGCCGCTCCACATGGTACCCCAATTATGTCTGTAGGTAATGGTGTAGTATTAGAAGCAAGATATTCGGGAGGAAATGGAAATTATGTAAAAATAAAACATGATAAACTTCACACCACTCAATATTTACACATGTCGCGAATAGGCCCTGGAATAAGAAGCGGCGCTCAGGTTCAACAAGGACAAACCATTGGTTACGTTGGGTCTACAGGACTGGCTACAGGACCTCACGTTTGTTTCAGGTTTTGGAAAAATGGTAAACAGGTAAATCACTTAAAACTATCTTTTCCACCTCCTGAGCCTTTACCAAAAGAAGAGATTCCTTCCTTCAATAAAGAAAAGGAAGGCATAATAGCATTACTTAATTAAAAATCATCAGTTCCAGGAAAAATTTTCAGGGATATCTGCAAGGGGTGGATAATGCTTTCTTTTATCCTTTATCATACTTTTCCAAACCGAGTGTGACGA
>BJGN01000246.1 GCA_014190515.1 Bacteroidota bacterium | reverse complement strand
GCTATTTTTGCCTCTCCATGCACAAAATTGGCAACCCCTTGTGGGATTCCAGCTTCATGCAAAGCCGACATAATATGCATGGCAGTCAAAGGGGTATGTTCTGAAGAACGGGCAACGAGCGTACAACCAGCTGCTAAAATGGCTGCCCAGCAACGGGCAGGATTATAGGCAGGAAAATTCCAGGCAGTAATGGCTCCCACCACACCCAATGGCTGATAAATGACGGACATCCGCTTATTTGTCCGGAAAGAAGGAATAGTTCGTCCATAACATCGCTTCCCCTCCTCAGCAAACCATTCAAAAAGGTTGGCCGCCACGCCAATTTCCGCTTTTGCCTCCGCTAAAGGTTTTCCTGATTCCAGCACCATATCATGAGCAATCCCTTCGATTTTTTCTCTAATGATCCGTGCCGTAGTTTTGAGTATTTCAGCCCTAAAGTAAGGCGATTTTGACTGCCAACTTTCCCAGGAACGGATAGCCGCTGAAATGGCCAGGCGATAATCCTCTGCATTACCAAAAGGCAAATCTGCTATTTTCGCCTCCGACGCTGGATTTATTAACGGTTTGGTTTGATTAGACAAAGCATCTACCCAATCGCCATTGATATAATTTTTTCTCATACTAATGAATCAAAAGCCCTTTCAATAATTCCAAATCCCCTATTTAATTGCTCATCGGTAATTACCAATGGACTTAAAATACGAATATAATTTCCATTCACACCTGCACTAATGAGAATCAGGCCATTTTCATTTGCGAAATGTAATATCTTTTTTGTAAGATCTGCTGCCGGTTTTCTATCTGCATCAACCAGTTCGATGGCCAGCATAGCACCAAGACCGTGTATGGCTCTTATCGTTTGAGGAAATTTCACTTTAAGCCTTTCAAAAAATGATTTCACTTTAGTTCCCACTTGAAGGCCCAGGTTATTTATATCTATTTCCTCCATATAGGTAATGGTTGCCAATGCAGCTGCGGCACAGACCGGATTTCCCGGATAGGTTCCACCGATAGTGGAAGGAGCAGCGGCGTCCATCACATGAGCTTTACCCATTACACAACCTATGGGCATACCACCGCCCATAGATTTTGCCCAGGTAGAAAGATCTGGAATCACGTTATAATGTTCATAAGCAGCCCATTTTCCCGTTCGTCCGAAACCAGACTGGACCTCATCGAGAATAAGCATAATGCCATATTTATCGCAAATTTCCCTTAATCCCTTCAGATAAGTAGGCGAAACAACATGAAAACCACCCTCCCCTTGCACAGGTTCCAGGATAATAGCCGCCACCTGACTGGCGGCAACGCCCTGATTAAAATAACTTTCCAGATAATCCAGATGCTTGTTTCCAAATTCCGATTCAGAGATTGTTTCAATATGTTCCTGATAGTAAGGAAAGGGAATTCGATAGACTTCGGGAGCATAAGGGCCACAATGTAATTTATAGCCCACTTTGGAGGTCAGCGTCATGGCCATCATAGACCGACCATGAAAAGCACCCTCAAAAGCAATAATTGCAGATCTGCCAGTGGCTTGTCTGGCTATTTTAATGGCATTTTCAACAGCTTCAGCCCCAGTATTGGTCAGCATCACCTTCGTTTCCGGACCATGAGGCAAAATGGAAACCAATTTTTCAGCCAGGGAAAGATAAGGCTCATAAATGGCCACGTTGAAACAAGTATGAATCAAGGTAGCGGCTTGATCCTGAATAGCTTTAACCACTTTTTCAGGACAATGTCCCGCATTCATCACGCCAATACCTCCGGCAAAATCAATCAATTCCCTTCCGTCAGCATCCCAAACCGATGCACCTTTAGCCTCTTTTGCGGAAGCGGGACTGAAAATACCTAATCCCTTTGGCACGACAGCTGCCCTTCTTTGATATAAAAGATCTGAGTTTAAATAATTTGTCATGATTGATTTCTTACCAGGTTTAAAGCAGGTTGACCTATTTTGAATACTTTAAAATACATATTCGTTTTTGTTTCAAAGACTCCTTCAATTTTTTGGATAGACAGGAGTACTTCACTCAAATGTGGGGTATCACGACACAACAAATTGGCTTCCAGGTCATAGATACCTGTTGTCATTGCCAGGAAACTAATCTCTTCCAATCGGGCAATTTTTAGTGCTACCTCCTCCACCAGATTCACCGGTTTTACGGAAATAAGTAACTGAGCATAAGCGTGAAAACCCACTTTTTCAGGATCCACTCTACCCGTAATTTGCAGCGTTTTATCCTCAATCAAACGGGTAACCCTATTTCTTACAGTACCCACAGAAACACCTAGTTCCTCTGCTAATTCTGTAAATGATTTCCGTCCATCCTTTTGAAGATGAAGTAACAACTGGAAATTCAGTTCATCTAAAGCCAAAGATGAAGTCTGGCTATTTGCTACCATCCTGTCTTTTTTATAAAAATAAAATAATTTCTAAATTATTCAAAATAATTGCATATTTTTTATTTTTACTGTATGATAACTAAATAAAAAGCAATACATCGACAAAACATAAAATGGTCATTCCTCTTGCGAAGATTGGCCTTTCCACTAAACAACCACGTTAAATTTTAATTAACTTTAAGAAATAGTTTAGTTAACCATCTTGCATCTCCTTTCTTTTTTGGAATATGAATATTCAAAATACCATCTTTATACGTTGCAACTATACTTTCGTGTTTCACAACATCGGGAGAAGTGAATAATGGTTTATTTCCCAGACTGTAGAGAGGCGATGCCTCGCGTCTTATACACGACAGGTTTATATTTGAAATTTACCCCCCTTTCGCTCGGTTTTGAATCACGGATTGTAAGGATTACAGGATTTCACGGAGGATAGATAGCGATTTTGTTTTTGGGGTAAGGGTTATTTGTAGAGGATTTTTTTACCCTTCTTTTCGCCGATGCGTCACGCAGCGGCGGAAAGCCAGGACATGAAAACTCCATTTAAAAATATTCTTCCCACACCATCCAGCGACGTTATGGTTAATCCTGAAAATCCTGATTCAAAACCAATGGCGGCAGCGCGCATTATTTCGGCTGATGGCATGGTGCTAGTGCCCGATGAATTTTGAGGGGTCAGGTATGAAAAGTGTAAAATTGTATAAGAGGAAAATGGAAAGAGCGCACCAATTACAAATAGTTGATGATTTCTTTGGCAAAATGCGGAAATGCTATGTCGGGTTCCTGAATTTCAGGATGCCATTTTTTTTCCCATTCAAAACTGTAATACCCTTTATAATTGGCATTTTTTAGGGAATCCATGGCCTCCCTGAGTGGTGCAACCCCTTCGCCAATAAGGCAATATGCAGG
>BJGN01000245.1 GCA_014190515.1 Bacteroidota bacterium | reverse complement strand
GTCTCCATGTGGAAAAACGCCCACATCGCCACCCATACCTATGGTAACACCCGAGGCCAGGGCTGCTTTGAAACTTAATTTCTTGCGCACTACATTTTCCGGATCGGGATCAATGCCTTTTTTCCAACCCCTATATTGGGTTATTTTATCTACAGCTGCAATAGTAGGCATAAAAATGACTTGATGCTCCTTCATCAACTTTCCAATTTCTTCATCGAGAAAATCACCGTGTTCAATCGTTACCGCCCCGGCCAAAACGGATCTACGGATGGCTTCTTTCGATTTTGCATGACAAACCATGACGCGTCCACTGCTCGTTGTAACCTCATTGATCAGTTTTAGCTCATCGAGCGTAAAAGTTGGCCTGTCTTCACCCATGAGTCCCCAGCGATAATCGGCATATATTTTAATAAAATCGGCCCCTTGCCAAATCTGATCACGCACTACCCGAACAAGGTCATTTCCGTCGGCAGGTTCGGCACCCAACATTATTTTTTGGTCATTATCATATCCTTTTGGGCCGTAAGATCCTGTCGAAACAATCGCTCTTCCTGCAACCAACATGCGGGGACCCTCGATAATCTTGTCGAGAATTGCTTTTTTGAGGGAAACATCGGCATAACCTGCACCCTCCGTTCCCAAGTCGCGGACAGAAGTAAAGCCAGCCATGAGTGTATTTTTAGCATGTACCGACGCCCTGATAGTTCTCAATGCATCGGTTTCTTTTAGCACCTGGGTATCCCAATCGGTAATATTATACGGATATAAAAACAGGTGCGCATGACCTTCAATCAACCCTGGCAAAAGGGTTGCATTTTTAAAATCGAGCACTTTTGCACCTGAGGGAATAGGGCTTGATTTTTCTACAATGGCCATTATTTTATTACCCTTCACAAGAACAGCCTTTCCTGTCCACATTTTTTCCCCATCGAAAAGACGATCGGCGGTGAGATAAAAAACATCTTGCGCCAATGATCTTTTTGGGCTGAAGCAGCTTACATATAAAATCAAACAAAAAGCGAATTTGAACAGATTTTTCATTTTAAATTGGGTATGCGATGTGAGAAAAGGATTTTCATTTTAAAATTAATTAATTTTGTCAAATTAATTAGCATAACCTGATGATTCAATTCTGCCTTCTTAGTTGGTTCACTCTTTTTTCTTTTATTTCTGACGATCCAAAAGAAATACTCCAGCCCTTTTTGGATAAATTAGGTCAACCTGAAGAACAAGTTCGCATTGCCTGGTTTGGAGATTCTGGTATTGAAGCCGATCTGATTACGCAAACCATTCGGGATAGTTTACAAAAATGGCATGGCGGAAAAGGCGTTGGTTATATGCCTGTTCTCTCCAGAGCGCCTGGATACAGAAAAACCATTACGCATAAATTTTCGACCAACTGGCTTTGGGAATCACTCGAGCCAGCGGCTGCCTATAAACGAAATCCAGGCATTTCCGGACATGGTTTTTACAGTTACAGGTACTCTACCAGTAAACAAGAGGCACCCTGGGCCTTATTTCGGGCAAATAACACCTCACCACGCATTGATTCCTTCCCTCAGGTACGCCTTTTTTATGGCAAAAACAGATATGGCAGCCTAAACGCTAAGGTGAATTTTTCAACAGATAGTATTTCAGGAGAGGTAGGTTTGCGCGATACTTTCCTCGTTAATGATCTTTTATTGTATGAAAATCCAACCAAACAAATCAGGATAAGCGCACAGATTCCACCAGAAATTCCCTTGTACGGCCTGAGTATGGAAAGCAAGGAGGGTGTATTACTCGATAATTTTAGTTTACGAGGGTTAGATGGACCCCGACTGACCAAAATTCCAGTGAATATGCTGGCAGGGTTTCAGGAAAAGCTGAAATACGATTTAATCGTTTTTCAATTTGGATTGAATGTTTTAGGACCTACTCAAACGGATTACCGATATTTTGAGATTAAAATATTAAAATTAATACAGCATTTTCAACAAGCATTCCCCGGTGTACCCATCCTTATTATTGGGCCACCGGATAAATGTAACGGACCGGCCGGCGGGAAATATTCGAATCCGGGACTACCCTATCTGACTGCCAGTATGCAGAAAGCGGCAAAACAAGGAAATGCTGCTTTTTTTAGTCTGGCAGAGGCTATGGGCGGTCCAGGCAGTATGAAACGTTGGGTTGAAAAAGAAAGACCCGCTTTGGCAGCGGCTGATTATACCCATTTTACCTTTGCCGGTGCAGAAAAAGCCGCCCATCTTATACTGCCCTTATTTCAAAAATAGGGGTAGGGATTTTCCATTAAGATAAATTCTTTTGTGAGTGTTTTTTCATTTCTACCAGCATTTCCTTTTGCAGTTTAATAATTTCATCAATTCTTAACATCCAGGCACCAAATAATCTAATAATTAAGATAAATGCAATCAATAAAATAATTCCAATAAGTACTTCCATAATAAATGTATTTTTAAATTTATACAAAGATATGTACTCATTTTGCCAATTAAGGTCAGTCGTTTTATTTTTTACCCATTTTGAAAAATTATATAACGGAACCAGACCATCAAACCCTTATGATTGACCGTTATCTGTCTTACTCTTTCATTTTTGCTACCATTGAATCGATAAAATCATTTACATTTAATTCCTTTAATTCAGCATATATTTTTTTGTCCTGATTAGCTTTTTCTGCTAATTCATATTTCATCTGTTGATATTTTAATCTTGCCCAATCATTATTTCTCAAAAAATTTCGAGATAAAATATGCCTTTCCAATGCTTTGCTATCCACCGGACAAACATACAGATGATGTTTAATTATGTCTAAAATTTGATTTGTCCATCCAATATTTCTTTTAAAAACTTCACGATTTTCTATTCCCTGATTTCCATTATGGTAATATCCCATGGTCAAAAGGCCTGCTTTTATTTTTTCAAAATCACCTTGATGGTAATAAATGATATCAATGTCAATGATAGGTTTCGAATCTAAATCTGGCACGGAAGTACTTCCAATATGTTCCATCGTAAAATTTAAACCATGAAGTCCTTTCTCCATTTCACCTTTTATGGACGCATAATCTTTAATCCATTGTGGTGTATATTTTTCAATAAGCATATTCATTCTTTTCGTCCCTTCATTTGACAAAAAAATCAAAAAGCTGATCTAAGATCTTTGCATTTACAATCTATCATATAATTTACCTGGAATTCCTTTCAAAATTATAGCTATTAATTTCCATCTTTTCGTGATATAAACCATTTTCTTTCTCTGTTTTATCGCGTTAAAAATTTGTCGTGTTGCTTTTTCAACAGAGGCAACCCAAAATTGTCCTT
>BJGN01000244.1 GCA_014190515.1 Bacteroidota bacterium | reverse complement strand
TCCCTGTAGACCTCGTTTTTGACCTGAAAGCCCAAAATTTCTGTATAAAATCGTTTTGACTTCTCATAATCTGAGCAAATGATAGCAATATGATGCAGGGATTGGATGCCTGGGTTTAGAATACGATCGGACATGTTTTACTATTTTGACTATGAATAAAGGATAATATTCACTTTAAACATATAAAATTTATTTTATACCTCATTGTTTTATCCAAAAGAAGAAATTAAACAAACTAATGGAAGTTGTAATATTAAAATTAATAAAATAAAGATATATATTGTTTTGACAATATTTTATTCACCTATCATTTCATATTTTCTTCAAATGGCTGATCGTAAAATCGTCTGCCTGTTGCTTTATATAGCGCGTTGGCTAAAGCCCCAAAAACCGGTGGATAAGCAGGTTCTCCCATACCCGTAGGGGCAATTTCATTATTAACAAATTGTACGTCGATTAATTTGGGTGCTTCATTCATACGAATCATACGATAGCTATGAAAATTGTTTGAATGTGGTTCCCCATTTTCAAAGGTCATCTTACCAAACATAGCCGCACCAATCCCGTCAATTATGCCTCCCTCTGCTAAATTTCTCGCCCCATCAGGATTTACAACTATGCCACAATCTAATGCACAATATACTTTATTTATAATTGTTTGACCGTCGGTGACTTCTAAATCAATAACGTGGGCTGCATAGGAATCATGGCAAAAATAGGCTGAAAATCCCATTTTTCGCTTTTCTTTGTTTTCAAGCCACCCCGATTGTTCTCGGGCCAATTCTATAACCTTCGCAAAACGCTCTGGATCATACTCATTATTTTTTCCAACCGGATTTTCCTTTGCACGTTTCAAAAGATCCAATCTAAAATCAATGGGATCTTTTCCCGCTACTTCAGATACTTCATCTAAGAAAGATTGTTCTGCAGCTGCCATAAAATTAGAACGCGGAGCTCTGAATGAACCAACGGTTATGTTGCTAGGAACGGTCCAATCCTCAGCAAGATAGTTATCTACTGCACCTGCAGGAAAGCGATTCGGGAACAGAGGAGATTCGGGAACACCACCCGTTTTTACATGAAAACCAATTAATTGATTATTTGAATCCAGGGCAGCCTTAAATTTAGCCATATAGGCAGATCTATATATTCCTGCCGTCATGTCGTCCTCTCGCGTATAAATCAGTTTAACTGGAGCCTTAACTTTTTGAGAAATCAAAGCTGCTTCAATTAACCAATGAGCATAAGACCTTCTACCGAACCCCCCACCTAAACGAGTCATTTTTATATTAATATTTTCAAGCGGTATATTTAAACGGGCAGAAAGAGATTGTTCTGTAAATTCTGGCTTTTGTAAAGGTCCTGCTAATTCTACTTTATTATCTTTTACGTCAGCAAAGAAGTTCATTGGCTCCATACAATTGTGAGCCAAAAAAGGACCAGTATAAATTTTTTCAATTATAATTGCAGCATTTTTGAATGCTGTCTCTACGTCTCCATCTTTTCTGCGGATTGTCCCAGGTTGCAACATTCTTTCCTGCATTTTCAATAGGTGCTCTGATGAACTTTCTAGCCCGCCAGGTATGGTTTCCACTATTTTCCTACCCAGCATATCTCTACGCTGATTGTACGAAGAAATAGGTTCCCAGGTAGCCTCCACCCTTTTTTTTGCTTGCATCACATGCCAGGTTGAAGTACCGATAATTGCAATGACTTCATTAAATGAAGTTGTATCAAAAAAGGTTTTTTCATACCCTTCATTAAAAATATTAATAATAAAAGCATCAATGATACCTTTCATTTTTTTCAATGGCTCAGCATTAAATGAGGTTAACCTTAATCCAAAGGCGGGGGGATGAACAACCATGGCGTATAACATACCAGGCTTTTGGATATCTATACCAAACAGGGGCTGACCGGTAATCAATTTTTTAATATCTACATTTTGTTGTGACTTTCCAATAATGTTAAAATCTTTTACAGATTTTAAAGGAATATCTGTTGGGACAGGAATTTTACTGGCAATATTTGCCAATTCCCCATAGGTAGCTTTTTTACCGGATTTTTCATGAATTAAAACACCCTTGAGTGTACTTATCTCCTCTAAAGGTACTTGCCATTGCTGGGCAGCGGCCTGCCTTAACATTTGACGAGCTGTTGCACCTGCTGTTCTTAATGTTTGCCAACCCTGGTGAATTGCCTGACTGCCACCAATGAACTGTCTGGTAAAATGTTTAGTATCTAAATCTGCTTGAATTACCTGAACTTTTTTAAAATCTACATCCAATTCTTCAGCAACAATCATGGGCATGGACGTTTTAACACCTTGTCCACCTTCCGGATTGGGCGACATAATCTGAATAACATTTTCTGAAGTGATTTTGACAAATCCATTCAGTTCTATCAACAAGTCTGATAGTTTAGAGGCCTTAATTTCATTGTTTCCCACAATGGAAAAACTTAACATAAAGCCACCAGTAGATATTGCAGATGATTTTAAAAAAGTTCGACGGTTCATAACAGCATTAATTTAATCCTTTTTTTTGTAAAAAATCATATAGCAAATTTGCAATTTGGACGTTATTTAAATCGGAAAATGGGAAATGTGTATTTCCTTTGATGCCGATTTCAGGAAGGTGCACAACGGTAACATCCCCTCCGAATTTATTGACTAAATCTCTCCATTTTCCAGCCATCAATAAACGGGCTCTCCATCCATCTGCGCCAGGGTTATTAGCATCATAATTTCCAGGTATATTATCACCGTAGTAAATGACAATTGGTATTTTGGTTAGTTTCATAAAGTCTTCCATTTTTACTGACAGCGCTGATAAATCGCCAGATGAACTTGCTATAGGATCAGGGACCTGACCTTCTGGGAAAACAAAACCACTACCTGGTTCGTAGGAAACAATCGCTTTAATGTGTGGGTTCTTAATGGCGGTTACCCAACCAAAACCACCTGAATGTGAATGAGTTACCAAAACACCATTTCCAATTTTGTCAAATAAGCTGGAAGTTGCGGAAGTAACTATTTCAGGATCAATGGCCCCGAGATTGGGGGTCATTTGACGAAAAAACTGATTTAAACTTTCCTCATTTTTTGGAAATTGTACGCCGGGAAAATATTCAGTTCCATCACCCAACCTAAAAGTTCCGAACCACATTTGCTCGTCTGGAATAGGTTTGATTGTGGCTTCTACGGTACTTCTTCCAGCATTTCCTCTCCTGGGTTGATCCAATAGATATATACTAAATCGTTTACGAAGAAAGATATTGTTGAAACCCTCTCTTCCGTCGGGTGTGGTAGTCCAGGTTTTAGAAAATTGGCCAAATCCATGCCAGAAAACCAAAGGGAGCTTACGCGCTCTATATGGAATTT
>BJGN01000243.1 GCA_014190515.1 Bacteroidota bacterium | reverse complement strand
CAAATACAAGTATTTCTTGATTTCAATAAGTTAAGGATGGCTATTCTCGCCGGATGAGCTAATGCTTTGGCGTATTTAGCTATCTCAATTTCTGTTTGAATAAAATCAGTCGGTTTGGCTTCAATCATAAGGCAATTATATTAATCGTAAAATTACGATTAATATTTGTAAATGTCAATACAATCAAGAAAATGTTTCAAAAGGACGGCTACTAAAAGAGATAGGAATTCAAACTCAGGCCTCCGCCAATACAATCAAAAAGTCCCCTTGTTCAAACTGTACAGATTTTGATTTTAGTGGATTTAATACAATACCAAATTTACCATTATCATACTCCTGTGGACTTAGTTTTCTATAGCCAATGGCAGTATGTCCAATTTTTGAAGCACTTTCTATCACCTGGTAAAAGTTCATGGGCTGATCAACATCTAAATATTCCTCCACCGGATTCAGATAAATCTCTGCCCCTTCATCATTAAATAAAGAATCATATACTTTTTCCAGATCCTTATTTTCAGCAATTTGTGTCATAAGAAGGCTTAACAAATTATCACTGACAATAAAATCATCTGCTTTTGCCACTTCCGCCAGCTCTCTATTTTGAACATCCAGCATTTCCGATACCACTGAAAAATCCTTGCCAGCTTTTTCAGATATATCTCTTAAATGAACAAGACAAATCAGAGTAATGGCATCGGAGATTTGAATACTCCCCTTATCCATGTAACTTAAAACAATAATATGATTAAATGATTCAATTCGTAACTCATCTAAAGTATTTCTATCATTAATATTGCCGTGTTGAAAATAGAGAGTAATATTTTGAAGTTCTTCAGACAAAAGTGTAAGGGAATTTTTAATATCATCAATTTCGCCCAAAATACTTACTGAAGAACCTTTAACAACATAATGATCTAATTCTTCAATAATCTTTTTTCCTTTATGATTCCAACCTAAAATCAAGGTAGTTTCTGGTTCTTTTTCTCTTTTAGGCGCCGGTATGAAATTTACAGGTAATATTTCTTTAGGAATGAGCAGTCTGTTTATTTTGCTATCATCTTGAGCGATTAAAATGATTTGATCTTCCTTATTTATAATATAATTCATGTCAGGATTTAATAAAACCTTCCTATCTCTTGTAAAAACACCCATTACACATGAGTCTTCAAAAGAATATACACATTGTTTAAATGTCAAACCAATTAGACCATGATCTGAATAAAAATAAATTTCATCTCCTTCAAATTGTAATAAATCAGAATAGATAATACTTAATCCTGACTGTCGGCAGGTCTGAGCCGTTAATCTGGAAATGAGATCTGAAGAAAAAACATACGAAACCTCTTTTCCGCCCACTAGATTAGCTACTTGCCTATTTTCATTATCCTTTATTTCCGCAACAATATGATAGGGTTCTTTTTTCCGGTTTTTATTTCCAGTAATTGATAATACAGATTTAATAACGTGATTATCAGGATTTTCTTCGCTTTCAGGACTTAGAAGGATAATAGATTTTGCTTCATTATAATTTACCATTAACAAATCGCGTAAATCCAATGGATTACCGCTACGAACAATAATTTTAGATGTTTTAGTGTCTGAAATTTTAGATCGAATATCATCTTCCATTTCTACTTTATCTCTATCGGCAAGTATCACAATAATCGCCTTTTTCTTACTTTCATTTGCAAGGCATAACTCAGCAATAACTGAATAAATCATAGAACTATAGCCTAAAATCAAGGTATGATTTGTTTCAATAACTTTTGATTTGCCTTTTCTAAGATTTGAAATACTTTCATCTATTCCGCTGGATATCGAACCAATAAGGGAAGAGAAAATAAATAAACCTGCGATAGTAATAAGTAACATAAAGAGTCGAAAACCCCAACCTTCATCCCCCGTAACGGTACCAGCATCGAGTACTCTCATCAGACTTTGCCACATACCCTCAGTCAAATCAAAAGGTTCATTTTCTATTGGATTAGCGCTTAGTCCAAAAATAAAAAGAAAAAATCCTGCTATTATTACCAATAAGAAAGTAACCAATGCCAACCAGGAAATAATAGCGATTGGACCATTTGAGAGGGTATTATCAAAATTATACCTTAATTTTTCTTTGAAACTTGCCTTTGTCATAATAATCTAAAGTTTAATTAGATGTAATATAAATATTAATTCTTATAATTTAAATTTGATTCATTTGTAGAATTCTTATTTTTAGAAATGAAAAAAATAAACAACCTTCATCGTCTTACTTTTTTAGGATTTCTTTTTTTGGTTAAACCTGTATTTTCACAAAATAATTCAACTTTAGGTGTGCCTGATAGTATGTTTTCCCTTGACCTTAATGAGGTCATTTTTACGGGTAAAAAATTGAAATCCAATGTTTTTAATACGGCGGAATCCATATCCATCCTTCATTCAAAATCACTATCCTTAAATTCCCAGCGTAATACGCCTGAGTTATTAAATGAAGCACCGGGAGTATTTATTCAAAAGACAAATCATGGTGGAGGTTCTGCATTTCTTAGAGGATTAACTGGAAATCAAGTATTATATTTAATTGATGGCATTAGGATAAATAATGCCATTACCCGTTATGGTCCCAATCAATATTTGAACACCATTGATCGGTTTAGCTTAGAAAGAATTGAGATTGTTCGTGGTTCAGGTTCCGTACTTTTTGGCTCTGATGCAATAGGTGGTGTCATAAATATGTTGAGTATAAATCCCGATGTAAATCAACAAAAGGCGTTATCCGGTAAACTTTCTTCCAGAATAGGCTCTAATCATCTGGAAGAAAGTTTACATGGCAGAATAAGTTATAAAAACAAGGAAAGTTGGTTGACCTCGGGCATCACAACCCGTTCTTTTGGTGATTTGATTGGCGGAAAAAACACAAAGTTACAGCATCCCAGTGGCTATGATGAATTTTGCTATGACGTAAAAACCAATATACAAATAAACAAAAGGCATACAATACAAGGTCTTTTTCAGTACGTCCACCAAAAGGATGTGCCAGTTTATCATAAATATATTTTGGAAAATTTTGCCCTTAATAAAATGAACCCTCAAAAAAGGAGTCTGGCGTATATCGGTTATACTTACACTCCTGAAAAAGGATTTATCCAAAACATAAAATTCACCCCCAATTTCCAGCAGGTCGCAGAGAGCCGATGGAGTAAAAAAAATAACAGCAACCTGACTACTATTGAAAATGATACGGTTGAGATATTTGGCGTATTAACTGAATTGAGTACCTTAAAAAATATAGGGGATTGGAAATGGTCGGGAAGCCACGGATTTGACATTTATCATGACAAAGTAAACAGTAATAGGGTTCAAATGTATGATAATAATGCGCCTATTTATAAAAGGGGACTTTATCCTGATGATGCTACGCAAATCAGTTACGCTTTTTTTACTA
>BJGN01000242.1 GCA_014190515.1 Bacteroidota bacterium | reverse complement strand
TTTCAAATCACTTGAGTCGGTTAAATTTGCTAAATCTACCAGGGGCCATTTTGTTTTACCTGATAAAATCGTTTACCATCAAATCGATAGAGTCCTTGCCCTGTACCCCACCACATTCTTCCCGATATATCTTGAAACATACTTTGAACGCAACAGTTTAGACCGTCAGCAGGTGTAAATACGGTAAACGCATCTGGATTTGGTAAGGGAATGGAAGGGTCAAATCTTGTGGTACTGCCTCTGGCTGTAACCCAGATTATACCCGACCGTTCAATAATTATGCCCCAAAATTCAGTTCCACCTAAGCCGTCTTTGGCTGTGTATTCTGTTAAAGTCTTTCCATCATATTTGCAAATGCCGGTTTTCATCGTAAACCACATATTGCCATCGTTATCTTGTGCTATACCTCCTGCATAGTTAGCGCTTAATTCTTCCTTTTCTGCCATATTAATAATTGTTTTTCCATCATAGCGAAAAACACCTTGATTGGAGGTCGCAAACCAAATGTTGCCACTTTTGTCTTCCATGATGTCAGCAATATTGATAGGGGGAAGTTGGTGGAATAATGAAAAACTTTGACCGCCTTTGCTATCGGCAGTTGGGTCATATCGGTAAACACCTCCATGTGTACCTACCCAAATAGTGCCAGATTTGTCAACAAGAATGCCCTTTCGACTTATATCAATATGGTTCAATCCATCTTTTTGATTAAAATTTTTAAATGTATTTCCGTCATATCTATAAACGCCTTGGTCCGTCCCAATCCATAGATTTCCCATTTTATCTTCATTTATAGCAAATACACTATTGGAAATAAATCCCTCTGGAGTAGAAAAATAGGTCAGTGTTTTCACATTATATCTTACTACACCTTCAAAGGTGCCAAACCATAAATTTCCTTTCGAATCCTGAAAAATACTTCGGATATATTGACTGACCAAGGTAGTATCAAAATCGGGATACATACCTATTGCCTTAAAATTTCTTATCACCTTGGGAATTGGATGGGAAGTATTTGGTTCTTTCCCAGGGTGTGCTTTTTCTTGTCCGTTGCAGCAGGTAAAAATTGTCAAAAAGCTAAAAAGTAATATTTTGTTCATCGTCATTATTAAAATCTGTAAAAATAACATACTTTCAGCAATCTACCCCATTTTGGTCGTAGATGCTAAGTTTTATTTCGCAATATGCTCTAAGATAAATTATAATTTAGCATAAAATCATCAAAACGCTGTTTAGTCAATCCCTAAGGCAACGGACGGAGGCGCCGGCAGATTTGTAGTTGATATACCTGCTTACGTTACTATTATTTAGAATCATGTTGCGGTAACAGCCGTAGTTGTTGCCATCCTCCGATGAACTCCAAAAGAAAGCATTGCTTCTGATCCCGTAAAAACTACCATCACTATTTCGCGAGCCAGCTGGTAGGACAGTGAGACCACTGGAGTTGTCCGCACCTGTATTTGGAGCATTCCAAAGTGTTGTTCCTGATTGTTTCATTTTTCCACCTGCTACGTCTCCACCAAGGAAATTTGTTAAGATGGTCCATTCTCCATCTGTCGGAACATGCCAACCTATGGGGCAAATATTCTTAAAGTTGTTACTACCAATGGTTGCTATTCCTTTTGCAGCATACCAGTTATATAAAAAGCCATAGATTGTGGCGTTTGTTCCCGTACTTATTTCATTGGCATAAATGCTGTAGGATCCATTGGTAAGGGTTTGCCATTTGGTAGAAATGCCATTAATACTGCCCGTTGCCTCTAATGGAATCGCGCTGTTATCATTATACTTAGTAACCTTTAAATTTTCCTTTGTCCAGCATTGCGTACCAATCTGAACCGTATTGTAACTATTCCCGTCAATATCTTTAACAGTCGGAGTTCCAGTACATGGAATATTCATTGTTAATCCAGCGGTAGTTGTAAAACTTATTTCATTCCCGTATCCAGTGCCAACACTGTTCGTCGCAAATGCCCGACCATAATAGGTGGTATTTGAGGTTAATCCACCTAGAGAAGCAGAAAATGTACCCAAACCAGTTCCATTATTAGTTTTTGTACTTAATGAAACGGTTGGGTTGGGAAATGTTGACCAAACTACACCTCTGGCAGTAATTGGTGCTCCTCCATCAGAGGTGACATTTCCACCACTTACTGCGGTATTTGACGTAATATTAAAAGAATTGGTGGTATTAATCGTCGGATAAGTTGAAACCCAGGTTGGTTTACCATCTTTATCTGCCGTTAATATTTGACCAGGTAAACCAGGAGTAGGTGTAACAAGGTTATTTGACGTGTTGGAATGTATTGCATACGGAACACTTACCAATTGGGTAGTTCCAATAATAGAAAAATTAGTACCTCCGTTAGGATCCGTTTCGGTTTTCAGAAAAAAATTTCCTCCTCCCCAGTTTATATCTGAAATCTTTCCTGTGACACTCGTTCCTCCTCCAATCAAAAGGCTTACCAAGCCATTGACATTAGTTTGTATCCTGTGATTTTCAGCATATACGGCTGGTCCTGTGACAGAACTTTGAAGAATGGAAATTTTAATGCTTACCATTTTCTCGACTACCAGATTTCCACTCCCATCCCATAATACTGCCTGATAACTCATCAAATTGGGCGCTTGAGCTAGGATTAAGCTGATAGATGAAAGAATAAAAAATCCGAGTATTCCTATCTTTTTCATTGTCTAAATTTTAACTTCCCTTTCAACATGATTTGTAAAATTTAACAGGATCATTTTCAAGATTTAATTCTTTTTTCCTGGTAGTTTTGGTAACGGACAAACCACCAAAATTAGTACATCTTAGGGTATGACCTCTTCTATTGGGATTAAATGGGCATAATTTGGAAGGGCCATATTTAAAGAAGAAACGGCATTTGATGCTACCATAACATTTCTTTCTAAACAGGTTGCTTCAACCCGGTTGCTTTTTGGATCACAAATTAAACCAAGCGAATTTTGTAAACCTAGAGCAGCTGTTGCCATTCCTCCTGCTGAACCTGTTTCAGCCACGCAAAAGTGGTGTTTTTTGTGATATAAACGCCTATTAATCCTTCCGTAAACTTTCTTCCAATACACAATGCTGAAGTACAATGATAACTGGAAGGTCCACGCATTACGGATCCAATGACATCATTGAAAATACCAGGAATGGAATTCATTTTTTAATTTTAGTGTATTCATTACATGTAAACAAATTAGCTTTTTATCTAAGATAATCATAGCGAATTTGAATTTCAATTTTCACAATTTTAATTTTTTTTTATATTTTCATCTGGCCAGTGTTAGCGTTATCATCTATTAGGTTTACAACCTTTAGTATTTACTCATCTTACATTTGATTTAAATCAAATGCATATTCATAACTGATGACACTCTTGTTCTTTTCATTTTTCTTCCAGGCTTCTTCCAAATGACTTATTTCAA
>BJGN01000241.1 GCA_014190515.1 Bacteroidota bacterium | reverse complement strand
TTAATCTGTTAATTTTGTTTGTAATTGGCACATTAAATTAATTTAAAATACAAAGGATGCAACTTACCCAATCTCTTCTGGATTTTCTTTCAACCTTAGCTCAAAATAATCATCGTGAATGGTTTACCTTAAACAAGCCTGTTTTCCAGAAAGAACTTGCTCATTTCAAATTATTTTCTGATGAATTATACTTGAAAATGGAATCCTTCGATCTATTGGAAGGAAAAAGTGTGTTTAGAATATATCGGGATGTGCGTTTCTCTAAGGATAAATTACCCTATAAAACTCATTTTAGTGTAGGTATTACCAGAGCTACTAAATGGAAAAGAGGGGGGTATTATTTGCATATCCAA
This sequence comes from Bacteroidota bacterium, assembly GCA_014190515.1. GTDB lineage: Bacteria > Bacteroidota > Bacteroidia > Chitinophagales > Saprospiraceae > BJGN01. The sequence continues at coordinate 3,093 of BJGN01000241.1, read as the reverse complement.
CCAGGTGAATCATTTATTGGAGGTGGTTTCTGGGATCCGGAGCCAGCCGATGTTAAAAGAATCAGACAGGAATTAGCCGTTGATTCTTCTACCATAAAAAAAATAACGCAAGCACCTGATTTTAAGAAATTATTTGGTGAACTACAGGGAGAGAAACTGAAAACGGCGCCTCAATCATTTTCAAAATATCACGAAAATATAGAATGGTTAAAATTTAAACAGTATCTCCTCATAAGGAAATTTTCCGATGAGGAGGTATTGTCTAATCAATTTATAGAGGAAGCCGTTTATACTTTTAGTCAAATGTTACCATTTTTCAATTATTTTTCTGACATACTAACAACTGATGAAAATGGTACCCCATTACCAGGCTATTAAATTCTTCTAAATTTTAGTAAAGTTGTAGCCAGGTAATTACCAGCCAAAGTAAGCCAAAGCTTAATAATAAAGATAAATTAGCCATTGTTCCGGCTATTTTTGTATCGAAACCAAGCTCGTCTGAAAACAGTAAAACGCTCATGCCTACAGGTAAAATCACCAATGCTATCAAAACACTGCTCATCAATGACTTGGGTAATAATAGGTAAATAGCTAAAATGGTTAAAAGACCTATACCATATCGAACGAATAATACTTTAAGAATACCATTAAATTGGTTTTTATCCAGGTTAAAACTTAAATAAATTCCCAGCAATAGTAAAACCAAAGGTTTATTTGCTTTAGCCAGCGTTGTTAAAATGTCCTCTAAAATATTGGGTAATGGAATATTGTTTGCATTCAGTGTTAATCCCATAATCATCCCTATCACGGGGGGTAAAAGAAGGACTTTTTTTAACATATTAAGTTTTCCCCTGGATGGAACCTCAGAAAAATGACTTCCAATGGGATATAAAACACCAAACGCCAAAAAGGTATTTCCAATGTCATACATAATAGCAAATAAAAGGGCTTTAGCTCCCCATATAGATTCAATAAGGGGGAACCCAAATAGGCCAACATTCCAGCCTCCTGAACCCATGGTTAAGACTCCCCGAATAGAGTTTTTTTCCTTTTTAAAAAGAAAAAAAGCAACGGTAAGCATGATCGCTGAAATTCCAATAGCAAAGAGGGGAATTAAAAATAACCGAATACTTAAGTCAATGTGAATGGTGGAGACAATCATTAAGGCTGGAAAAGTGGTATGCATAAGTAGGCGGGATAAAATTTTTCCTTCCTGCTCTTTGATAATTCCTCCAACCTTTAATAAAAAGCCGGTGAAAATAAATGCTAGTGTGGTGATGAATGCTAAATTGACTTGTCCCATTTTTACCCATTATTGTTTATCCGAAAGGTAAGCCGCTTCGTCTAATAAATCTAATATTCCGGCATCTATATGAGCTTCAAATTTCCTGGCAAATAATTTCCCGTTTTCTTTAGCTTTAGTTAATTCATCTAAATCGTTTGTGCCAAAAACAACTGGAAAGTCATAATCTAATTTCTCCCAATTAACATAAGTGAATGATGGAAGAATTTTTATTTCAAAATTTTTATCTGCCAATATTTTAATGATGGTATGAAAAAATATTTCGTCAGGTATATAGGTATATCTATGGAAGTTTAGGAAAAGTGGATTTTTATCCACATAATTCAATATCATTTCTAATGTTTCATAATTGAATGCCCACCATTGAGAGCCTCCATAATGGTCGGGAGTAGGAGATTTCCGTTTTTTAAATAACTTTATAACTTGTAAACATAGTCGTAGGTTCTTTTGCCTGATACCATGTTTCATTAAATGATAGATGGTCTTTAAAAAGGAAATAAAGGGCATTTCAAGGAAATAGGGTATAAATAAAGCATTACCCCTTTTTTGGGTGAGATTTAGGTAATATGTTTGAATTTTTGCCTTATATTCATCAGGCCAGGCTTCTTGTACAGGCTTTATATCAATGAAATTATAAGTTTGGTGTGTTGAAAGAAATCTTCTGATATGCTGATTACTCACTAAGGGATAGTCTTGCCCACTGAGAAGTATGGTAAAGCCACCTTTACCATATTTATAGACTTCATTCATACCATTCAAAGTTGCTTGAACTATTGTAAAATTGCCCCATATTGCATTTTCTCTTTTTTCAAGAAATAGTACATTTGTGTAGGATATTAATTTTTTGAATGCATGAATATCCGATGTTACATCTATATGAATAAAAAAAATAACGTTTTCATCATTTAATCTATCTACCAATTTTTTCAATTGAGCTGGAAAATGATGAGCCAGAATGATATAATTAATATACAATGGGTAATTTTTTTTAAATGTAGAAAAAAAATTATCTACTCAAAAAGATGATTCGTATTTACTTTGAAAAATTAAACAACTATTTATATCTGATTTCTGCATTTCACGTCAACAACCTGCTTTTCACGTCAATAAACATGTTAATTACACGATTGTTTATATGTTTGTTTTATTAAACTATTACTCCGAATGAATAGAAATCAACCCGTTAAAACTTTAGTAGATAAAATTTGGAATGACCAAAGCTATGGGGATTCAATAAAACAAAATCTGGCGTTCATTGATATCCTCCAGGAAAATAGATTAGCTCTCTTCATGATAGGAAAATCCTATTTTTTTCTTTCAGATATTAAAGATGTTAATCTTAATAATTTTAGTAAGGGCACCATTGAAGTACTAGGTTATGAACCGGAAGAAATGTCTATGGAAAAAATGCTTTCATTGGTTCATCCCATCGATTTACCCGTGGTCATAGCCAATGAGTCAAAAGTAAGGGAGTTTTTTAATGAATTGCCCGTGGAAAAAATATTTAAGTATAAGGTAAGGTATGATTATCGCTTAAAACATAAAGAGGGACACTATATCAGAGTATTACAACAAATGATAACTATTGAAACAGATGAAAAGGGAGCCATTGTTAAGACATTGGGTATTCATTCAGATATTACAGAGTTGAAAAAAGAAGGTCTTCCTGTACTGTCTTTTATAGGGTTGGATGGTGAACCCTCTTATGAAAATGTTCAGGTTGAAAATAAATTTTCCTTTTTGAAACCGGAAGAGCGGTTTTCACCGAGAGAAAAAGAAATATTGAATAA
>BJGN01000240.1 GCA_014190515.1 Bacteroidota bacterium | reverse complement strand
ACTTGGAAAATGCTTCTTTGCGGGCGCCAAAGCTTTAATTTCATTAATCCATGCATCGTTAAGGTCAATTTTAGGAAGATTTTGAGCTTTAGTGCAGGGTAAGCTCAAATTAAAAAGAAAGAAAGTAAAAAACAGGGTAACGAATCTCATGATGTTAATTTTTAGGGTAGCATTCAATGTCAAATATAATAAATTTAAGAAGAAAAAGGTACTAATTAGCATTTGCCCGCTAATGGTTTTGAATCACGGATTATTAGGATTAGAGGATTTCACTGATTATAGATAACGTCGTTGGTTTGGGTGGAAAGGTTATTATTAGATGGTTTTTTCATTTCGAAGCTTTTCGCCGATGCGTCAACGCATCGGCGAAAAGCAGGGATTAATAGTATTACTATTAAATGACCATAGAACTAAATCCAAAGACGTCCCCTGTAATCCTCGAAATCCTGTAAATCCTGATTCAAAAACCATAAGCTGTGGCGCACTCATTTCCTAACTAACGCTTCAACTTGATCTTACATCCCATACCAAAAGGACGTATCTTTACAAAATGAAAAGATTCTTTAATACTACGGGCTTGTGTAATGCTGAAGATCACTACATGGTAGATCCGTTTCGGAACATGTATGAGAACATATTGCACTTGATACATTCGAAGCAATACTTCCTCATTCATGCGCCCCGGCAAACAGGTAAAACTACTTTTTTGCACGCTCTGGCTCATCGCCTGAATAAGGAAGGGAATTATGTTTCCGTGGTATGTTCTCTCGAATCAGCGGGTTATAACAGTATCTCCGTGGAAACGGCCAATGAGGTGTTTATACAATCTTTGTATTTGACTGCTAAAGTTTTTTTAACGCCCGATGCTTTACCGCCTAATCCAGATGGTTATTCACCGGGAAATCTATTACTAAGGAATTATCTCACTGATTGGTGCGATACACTAGATAAACCCTTGGTTTTATTACTTGATGAGGTGGACGCTCTCTATGACGATGTGCTTATTTCTACTTTACGTCAATTACGGGACGGCTTTCAAACCCGCCCCAAACATTTCCCTCAATCTATTGCGTTGGTAGGCCTTAGAGATATCCGTGATTTTCGCATGCGGGCCCGGGCCGATAATCCATCGATAGGTTCAGGTTCTCCATTTAACATTAAAGCAAAATCTTTTTTCTTACCTGCATTTTCAAAAGAAGAAGTGCGTGGATTATTGGACCAACATACCCTGGATACTGGTCAGATTTTTTCTGAAGAGGTTTTAGAAAAATTATATGCCTATTCGGGTGGACAACCCTGGTTGACCAACGCGCTGGCTAATGAGGTGGTAAGCGAGATGCTCAATAACAATTATGCACGCGAAATCACTCTGGACTTGATAGAGCTGGCCAAAGAGCGGCTCATCGAACAGCGCCAAACACACCTGGACAGTTTGGCAGACAAGATAGATGACCCTCGAGTTCGACCTATTATCATGAGTATTATCACGGGTGATTCTCCCGCTTTTGATGGAGCGGATGATGCTATCCGATATTGCCGAGATTTGGGGCTGATCAGCACGGGTAATCCCATCCAATTTGCCAATCCGATATACAGAGAAATCATAACCAGTATCTTAACTATAGGCTTTTCCGTTGGCATTAATCAGGACATTGCCCAAACGAGTTGGTATTTAAATATCGACGGTTCCCTGAATATGGACAAATTACTGGATGCATTCACCAAATTTTATCGACGCAACGCTGAATCGTGGATCGATAGATATCAATACAAGGAGGCAGGACACCAATTGATGTTGATGGCTTTTTTACAACGGGTAATTAATGGGGGAGGGCGCATTGAAAGGGAAATGGCAGCAGGAAATGGACGGACAGATCTGGTCATTTTTTGGAAAGCACAGGTCATTACGATAGAAATTAAAATGCACCATGATAAATGGTCAGAACCTGAAGGTATAGAACAATTAGCCCGTTACCTGGATAGATTGGGTCAAAAAACAGGGTACATGGTATTTCTCGAGAAGAAAAGCGCTGCAGAATTATCCTGGGAAGACCGCATTCGTCGAGAAGTACATATAGTTAACAACAAGGAAATCATAATATATGCCATGTAGGGTCGCATGGCATTCATTAGAGCCCTGGCGGCATAATGTCATAATGTAGAGAGGCGATGCCTCGCGTCTTCTCCCCGACAGTTTTCAATATAAATTTCACCCTAGCACTTTGTTTTGAATCAGGATTTACAGGATATCCAGGATTAGAGTGGATGTATTTGGGTTAAGCGTAATTGTTATTCGTAGAGGATTACTTTTTATCATCTTTTAATAATAACCTTCACATTTAAACCGACGACGTCCTTTTCAATCCACTCTAATCCTGTAAATCCTGCTTCAAACTACGTTACACAAAAAGGGTTCATTCTCCGGAATTTACTAAATACTCACCTTGCAAAATGTTTAAAAATGATCTATACATTGAATATTTTTACAATAAACCGTTTAATATAAAAATAATTACATTTTTATATTAATTATGGCGTTAATTTCGTTTGTTTTAATTACTTTTCGACAAATTTCCGGTGTTTATAATGATATTGAAAATTAAAGGAAAATTTTATTATGAAATTTAATTATGCGTTTATTTTTCTTTTTATGTTTTCCTTTATTTTTGTCAAAGGGCAACAAGCGACGAACTCCGCGGGTAATCATTATTCCTCTGGTAATAACGTGTTAACTTTCTCAAGTGGAGAATTTGTTAATGAACAATTTAACAGCTCCAATTTTTCATTAAAAGCGGGCGTCATTCAATCCTTCTCTGCAGCTTGTCCCTTTCCCAATACTTTTGCCTTTCAACAACTAAATAATCTATGTATTCCGGAGGGTGGTGCGGTTTCCCTGGCTTTAAGTGGATCTGAACCTAACGTTCGTTACCAGTTAAGGATAAACGGAAACCCTTTTGGGGACAGTATTGTGGGTACAGGAAATGCACTGAGTTTGGTAAATGCCTCTCAGGCCGGTATCTACACAGTGAGAGCCAGTTATTCAGGTAAGTCTTGCTTTGTCGATATGCCCCAGCAAATTACCCTACAGGCTTCGCCGAAGGTGACTATCATCTCTCCTTCCGTAGCTATCTGTGCTGGCCAAAGTGCCTCTGTTCAGTTGACTTCAGCGGAAAATGTTTTTGTTAATTATAGTTTGCCAGGCGGTGCCACTCAACGTGTCAATATAACAGCTTCCACCCTTTCTGTTCCGATTCTCAATGCCCAGGTGGGCGCATCCATTTCTATTTCCTCCGTTGAATCGGTTACTACGGGTTGTATAAATAATACCGTTTCTTCTCTCCCTATTTCGGTGTCTCCTATCCCTACTATAACTTTAAGCCAAACAAAAATACCTTGTGCCGGCGAAGTGGTGGAGCTAAATTATAGGAGTAGCGAAGCGTTGAGTTTTTCTTAT
>BJGN01000239.1 GCA_014190515.1 Bacteroidota bacterium | reverse complement strand
TGCTAAGTGGAAAGCCTTACAAGGTTCGAATTAACAAATATACTCAAATAAAACAAGCAGTAGCATCACATTGGTTCGATGTATAATTCCACTGAAATGAGCCACCCATTCAAGGTGAAAGTGAGCCATTGACAGGTCATACATTTTACCGTCAACCTACGCTCTTTTCCAGAAAAACAAAGTTACTATCCCTGCCATATAATTTACCCCGGTCCGACTAAACCTTTTGATCATGCTTTGGTCTAATATAAAAACACTGTAAATGCGACCATTTTTCATTCTAATAACAGCCTTCATCATTTTGCAGTCATTAAACGCTCAATCTCTTTATTTCCCACCAGCAACGGGAAGCACCTGGGATACGATTTCGCCAAAAACGCTGGGGTATTGTCAAACGAACATTGACCGCTTGTACGAATTCTTAGAGGCAAACAATACCAAGGCATTTATATTACTCAAAAACGGCAAAATAGTCCTCGAAAAATATTTTGGTACCCATACCCAGTTAACTCCCTGGCAATGGGCTTCGGCAGGTAAAACCATAACTGCCTTTATGGTGGGTATGGCGCAACAGGAGAAGTATTTGTCCATTGATGACACTACTTCAACTTATCTGGGCAAAGGCTGGACAGATTGTACGCCAAAACAAGAGGAAAAGATTACTATAAAGCACCAGCTAACCATGACTTCCGGACTGGATGACAAGGTGCAGGATCATTATTGCACCCTTGACACTTGCTTAATTTACAAAGCAGATGTGGGAACCCGCTGGGCATACCACAATGGACCCTATACATTGCTGGACAAAGTTATTGAAAAGGCTACCGGACAAACGCTGAACAGTTACACCACGCAAAAATTAAAAACCCCGATAGGAATGACCGGCTCGTTTATTCCCTATGGCTATAATAATGTATATTTCAGTACGGCCAGAAGTATGGCAAGATTTGGATTGTTGATTTTAAATAAGGGAAAATGGGGTGGAAACCAGATTATGACAGACACTACTTATTTTAATCAAATGGTAAATCCTTCGCAAACCATCAATAAGTCTTACGGTTATTTATGGTGGTTGAATGGAAAGCAGTCCTATATGTTACCGACCTCTCAAACGGTTTTTCCAGGTTTTTTAAATCCTAATGCACCTGCTGATATGTTTGTAGCTATGGGCAGAGATGGCCAGTTTTTAAACGTAATTCCAGGTCAGCAAATGGTCATGATAAGAATGGGAGAAGCGCCGGATAATCTTCCGGTGCCATTGTTACTTAATAACAACATCTGGAAATATGTAAATGAATTGCAATGTGCCACAACAGCAACGGAAAATGAATTTTATAAGGAAACGGTTGTACAGATTTTCCCTAATCCTGCCAGTGATATGATCGTGATAGCATCGGAACAATTGATTGAAAAAGTGGAAATCCTTAATATCCATGGCCAAATATTAAAGGCAGCAACCAGCGCATCGAAGGAAATAAGCATGCCCATCGGAGAAATGCAAAAGGGAATTTATATCGTACAGGCAAAAATGACAGACGGCAGAAGATGGACTGGAAGATTTGTTAAACAATAAGGCCTGTTTTTTAGATTGTTAAAACAAAAAAATATTTATGTCGATGGTAGAAAAATGCTTTACGTTGTTATTAGTCTTTCTGACGACGGCATTACAGGGCCAAACCACTGAGCCAAAACGTAGCGGTCGCTATGCCAAAGCTTATGAAAAATACCTCGGTGCTACTTGCCCGGTTCCCAAAGACAGTATCCAACATTTCGTTTATTTTGCCAGAGACAGGGAATTAATAAAGGATCATCCTTTACTTTCACATCCCATGTTCAAGGGCGCGCAAATCATGTACTCATGGCGTGAATTAGAGCCTGAGAAAGGAAAATATGATTTTACAATACTGAGAGAGGACTTGGAGTATCTCAAAAGCTATCGTAAAAGATTATTTATTCAGCTTCAGGATGTTACGTTTAACATTAAATACAAGGCGGTTCCTGATTATTTATTGACCGAGGAATACGATGGTGGTGTGGTTATGCAATACAATGATGATAATAGTCCGGGAGGTTGGGTTGCCCAACGATGGAACAAGAAAGTGAGGGCACAATTTTCTTTACTTCTTCAAGCGTTAGGAAAAGAATTTGACGGGAAAATAGAAGGGATAAATCTTCAGGAAACTTCAATAGGAGTGAGAGATTCGGTTTTTTCTGAGCTGGATTATGTTGTTGCATTGAAAGAGAATATGCTTTCCTTAAAGAAGAGTTTCCCTACGTCAACGTCCATGATTTATGCAAATTTCATTCCCGGTGAATGGCTGCCCGGTGATGACAAAGGCTACCTGCGCGGCATTTATCAATATGGGGAACAAATAGGGGTTGGACTTGGTGGCCCCGATTTAATGGTTAAAAGAAAAGGACAACTAAATCATGCCCTTGCTATGATGCATGAGGGCCAATACACTGTTCCTCTTGGCATTGCAATTCAAGACGGCAATTACATTGGTGAGACAGGCGACATAGATAATGAAAAAAAGAATAGCACACACCATAGTATTGTTCCGCTATTGCATGCCTTCGCCAAAGATTTCCTGAAGATAAATTATATGTTTTGGGTTGACCAGGAACCTTATTTTAAAATGGATGTGCTGACTTGTTTTTCGAGGGAATGAGACTGAGATTTAAGTCCGGAATCCTTTTACATATTATGATAAATAATTATATATTTAAGTGACAGCCAGTGAATTAATTATAGGCGCACATTTTATATCCTCTGGGGAGTTTGTAATCAATAGGTCAATACTGGTTTGTCGTGATGTATGAAATTTTACCTTAAATGGGTTTATACTAATATATATCGCAGCCGCCCTTTTTTTTTAAGGCTCAATGACGCTAATTTTCCCATCTTCGCTTATTACAAGCTTTTGTCCAAGAGCTCTTTTTTTCTCAATTAATTTCTGAGAAGATATTTTTATGGCTCTTTTGATTTTTTCCTTTAGAATTTCTTTTTCATCGTTGCTCATCGGAAATTATTTTTATTGTGTTGAATTTTTGAGAATTGTGTATTGTAAATTTTTCGTTTTCAATCCCCTTTTCTGCAATCAATTCAGATTCAGGTTAAGAGTTATCAAAGATTAGCAAAGAATCAACACTGTCCAAATAAATATTAAAAAGATTCTTAATTCCAGCTTTAAAACGCTTTGGGAAGCATTATGTTTGAAGGATTTAACCCTACGCCAAAAAGGAATTGAAATTATAAGGGATTATGTAACAGGAAAAATATCACTAACTGAACTTATGGCATTTGCCAAACAAAAGTATCCACCTGAGAGTTGTGATTGACCCCGAAAATAGGAAGTTTTTTCTCCCCAGTGCCAGGGGGCTTATTTTGTTTTATTTATTACATCACTATTCAATTTTTTCAACTATCAGTATTTAATTGCTGAGGATCAATAATGGGAAGTATAGCGCTATGTAAAAACGTTCCTTTAAATGTTGAGAACATTACACCTCTGGTAGT
>BJGN01000238.1 GCA_014190515.1 Bacteroidota bacterium | reverse complement strand
AAGTACTTTTCAGGACGAGTTACTGGCACTAAAACAGGAGGATTCAAAGCCGAGGCCGCCTTCCTGGTTATTGTCTCCACATGCTGTTGTCCAATATCTTATGGGGGCAACTTTGTCTGATGGCACTATTATTTCGCCAAAATACATAGGTTCGAGACGATTAATTGAGGTGGCAGTAGCCACTTTAGCAACAGATCGCGCGCTCTTACTCGTTGGTGTGCCGGGTACGGCAAAAACGTGGGTTGCTGAGCATCTGTCTGCCGCTATCAGTGGTCATTCAGGTTATTTAGTGCAGGGATCGGCAGGTATTGGCGAAGAGGCATTAAAATATACCTGGAATTATGCCAGGCTATTATCTCACGGTCCGGACAGACAGTCTTTAGTGCCAAGCCCCGTTTTTCATGCCATGGAGCAAGGTCTTTTGGTGCGAATAGAGGAATTAACCCGTTTGCCCGCGGAAGTTCAGGATGCACTCATTACCGTTCTTTCAGAAAAAATAATGCCCATTCCGGAATTGAATGATACCCTTCAAGCAAAGAATGGGTTTAATTTAATTGCTACAGCGAACGACCGTGACAGAGGGATAAATGAATTATCTGGTGCATTAAGACGACGATTTAATATGGTTTATATGCCTTTGCCCGAGACGATGGAGGAAGAAATATTGATCATAAAAAATAGAGTAGAGCAATCGGTTAAAAAGTTGGGAATGGAATCTTTCCCGACCCCAACGGAAGAAATAAAGAGAATTGTCACCATTTTCAGAGAATTAAGAAATGGCCAAACCATAGATGGGCAGCAAAAATTGAAATCCCCTTCCTCAACATTGAGTACCGCCGAGGCTATTGAAGTTGTTTACAGTGGTCAAATGCTTGCCTATCATTTTGGAAACGGACAGTTGAAAGCAACAGATATTGCTGCCGCCCTTACCGGCGCCATTGTTAAAGATACCCAAAATGATTTGCCCGTTTGGAAAGATTATTTGCAATTAGTGGTCAAAGATAGAGACGGATGGAAAGATCTCTACAGGGCCTGTAGAGAATTATTATAAATGTCAGGTCCGGAAATTCAGTTCCTTGGCATTAGGCACCATGGGCCAGGCTCTGCCAGAAGAATGCTTCGGTTTCTTGAAAAATGGCAGCCGGATGCTATTATAATTGAAGCACCTGCCGAAACAAGCGATTTATTTACGTCGGTTAATGATCCGGGTCTAATTCCGCCCATTGCGCTCTTGCTTTATGAGCCCCTTCAACTGAAAAATAGTCTCATTCTCCCATTTGCTCATTTTTCGCCAGAATGGATTGCCATCTCCTTTGCCAATAGCAAAGGTATTCCCTTAATACCTTTCGATTTGCCAGCTGCTTTGATGTTGCCTCTTTCGCAGGAAACTGAAATTATCCGCGATGATTATGTTAAGGATCCACTTTCTCAAGTGGCTCAATTATCGGGTTATACCGATAGTGAACGGTGGTGGGAACACACTTTCGAACAGATAAGAGAAGATGAAGATGTTTTTAAAAGTCTTCAGGATGTAATGATCGAAGTGAGGAGTCAGTTAAATAGAACGGAATCGAGGGAAACGCTCCTGAGGGAGGCCTGGATGCGTCAGCTGATTAGAAGCGAAATGGCGAAAAATTATAATAAAATAGCGGTTGTTTGCGGCGCCTGGCATATTCCAGCCTTAATAGAATGGAACAAAATAACGGCTAAACAGGACAAATCACTACTCACCGGGTTATCAAAGGTCAAAATTGCGGGAACTTGGATTCCTTGGAGTTACGACCGATTAGCCAGACAATCAGGATATGGAGCCGGAGTATTGGCCCCTGCATGGTACGAAATGTTATATAACCATCAAGTTGATGCACCATCTATTTGGCTCGTTCACATTGCAAAATTGTTCAGGAAAGAGGGTTTTGATGTTTCTCCAGCCCATTTGCAAGCTATTTTAGCCTTGTCTTCCAATCTTTCCTATTTAAGGGATAAACCCGACGCAGGCCTGGACGAACTCCAATTGGCCCTGGAATCTGTCCTTCAATTACCCAAAGATATTTTAATAGCGAAAATTCAGTCTAAATGGATTATTGGAGATAAAGTAGGGCAGGTTCCTGCTAATATTCCTCAGACCCCATTACAATCGGATTTAAATAAACAAATAAAAACTGCAAGATTAAAAAACGAATTTGAGAGTACCCAGAGTATTCGAAAGCAATTAGATGTAAGGGTAAATGCCAATCGGATGGCCAGTCTGCTACTACATCAACTCAATATTTTAGACATTCCCTGGGGTACTTTAGAGGCAGTTTCTGATCAGGTGAAAGGAGGTTTTCATGAAAATTGGCGGTTAAAATGGAGACCCATCTATACCATTGAATTGATTGATAAAGGTATGTGGGGAAATACGATTGCCGGGGCCGCTGAGAAGAAGATGGAGGCGGCTATTCAAAATGCTTCAGATACCTTGACGCTGGTGAATTATTTGGAAAAATGTATGCTTGCAGGCATTGAAAACTTAGTGGATACTCTTTCTTTGAAAATGCGATCCCTGGCGGTGGACATTCCTGATATTTCCCAATTTTTGCAATCGCTGCCTATTTTGGTGAGAATTATGCGGTATCCTAGCCACCGAACGGTTTATCCGGAAAAATTACACCAATGGCTGAACACTATTATTCCAGCTATTTGTTCGGGGCTTCCTCAGGCAACTTATCAATTGGCCGACGAGCCTGCGGAAATAATGGAGCAGCAAATGTCCGATGCACATGCCGCCATTTATCTATTGGAGGGAAATGAATTTGTTTCTCTTTGGGAAAATGCTCTTTTGACTACAGTTCAGTTAGACGGTGTAAATATGAGGATTAATGGATTGGTAATGAGACTTTTATTGGAAAGAGATAGATTAGATATAGATTTTATTCTGGCAAAAATGACCTTGATTTTTTCAAAAGGGAATGAACCATTGCAAGTAGGCGCCTGGTTGGAAGGCTTTTTCAAAAGAGGAGTGTATTTGTTACAATATCAGCAGGAAATGTTTGATTTAATCAATCAGTGGATCATAGATATCAAAGAAGACCATTTTCCTGAAGTCTTGCCCCTGCTCAGGCGCACCTTTTCGCTATTTACCGTTAGTGCAAAACAAGACATCTGGGAAAGAGTGTCCAAATCAAAACAAGAGCTACCTAAATCAGATATACCCTTTAGCCTGGATGACCCCCAAATTAAGGAATTTTTGCCTTTGTTTCAGCAAATATTGGGTTGAGGAGAGATTTTGGGAGAGTTTAGTTTTATATTACAGTAACATGATAGTATGCCGTTATTGTAGGGGCGAATTTCATTCGCCCTCCCGTGATTCAGGCCATTTCCCTATTTATGGAAACTGACCCACCCCTCTTGGGTCGCACGCTTCTAGCTTGTTAGGCCGCAAGGTGCACAATGGTTCGATGGACATTTATTATCGCAAGGCGCAAATGGTAAAGTGAAAACATTTATTATCGCAAGGCGAAAAATGGCAATACGAAATCCTGTAAATCCT
>BJGN01000237.1 GCA_014190515.1 Bacteroidota bacterium | reverse complement strand
AACCAACCCCAATAAACCGAAGCACAAAAAGCAACTACCTGCAGTAGGGCATATCGAATATGATTAGCCGGTGTAGGGATGGCCTTTCCTTGTTCTAATAGAAGTTGAATATCTTGTTGATGATTAAAATAATACACTATAACCCCTACCGCCACTATATCTATGACTAAAATAATAGCCAACCACCAGTTTCTATACCAAATAAGAGATAAGGAAGGAAGTAAAAAGAAAGCAAAGGGTAAGCCAATAAATGGCACTCTTAATCTGATCCTTTCCAACATATAATCCCAATCAAGGGCGACAAATATACCTAAAGCAACTTCTAAGAAAATGAACCCGAAAAACCAATAATCCAAGTTCTGTTGGTAGGTATTCCAAAAGGCCTTTTTGTCCTTTGTTACCACAAAAAAGTAAAATAAAGCTATACCTCCCAGGAGTAACAAGGTAAAAGATTGTAAAAAGGGGGAAAAGATCATCCCTATTACATGGAAGAAAGCAATAAAACCTACAACAAAAGGCGTATTTTTCAACATCATAAATTATGGGACTAAAGATATACATTTATAGGAATCCTAAAAAATACTTCCCATTTTGAAATGGAAATCCTACCTTTACATTCAATTCAAAAAATTATGTCTCTGAACGTATTCGATAATCTTACCGCTCTCAAGGAAGAAATAAGCTCTTGGAAACCCACCGACAGTGAGGCGTTGGAAATATTCCGTATTCGATTTATCGGTACAAAGAATATACTCAAACCTCTGATGGGTGAAATTCGTAATGTACCGAATGAAAGGAAAAAGGAATTTGGACAACTTTTGAATGAAGTAAAAGACCTGGCAGAGACGGTTTTTCAAAGCCAGAAAGAAATTTTTGATGCGTCGAATGCATCGGGAAATTCGTTACATCTGGATTTAACTGCTCCGGGTGAACCCGTTGACATAGGATCGAGGCACCCTGTGTCAATTACGATGAACCGCATCATAAAAATTTTCGATAGAATGGGATTTGTGGTTGCGGAAGAGCGGGAAATTGAGGACGACTGGCATAATTTTTCTGCCATGAATACGCCAGCAGATCACCCTGCCAGAGATATGCAGGACACCTATTATCTCAGAGATAATTCAAATATGTTATTGAGAACGCATACATCTTCCGTACAGGCAAGAATAATGATGTCTCAAAAACCGCCCATTAGAATCATTGCACCGGGTAGAGTATATAGAAACGAAACTATTTCTGCACGGTCTCATTGCCAGTTTCACCAGGTAGAAGGATTATATATTGATAAAAAGGTATCATTTGCCGATTTAAAACAGACGCTACTACATTTTTCCAAAGAAATGTACGGTCCTCATACAAAAATTCGTCTCAGACCTTCCTATTTCCCCTTTACTGAACCCAGTGCTGAAATGGATGTTTCTTGCTTTATTTGCGACAGTAAAGGATGTAACGTTTGTAAGCATACAGGTTGGGTAGAGATTATGGGTTGTGGCATGGTTGACCCTCAGGTTTTAATCAACTGTGGCATTGATCCGGAAGAATATTCAGGTTTTGCTTTTGGAATGGGTATTGAGCGTCAGGCAATGATGCTATATGGTATTCAGGACATAAGATTACTTTTTGAAAATGACGTTCGATTCTTACGTCAATTTACCTCTGCCAGATAAATTTTTATTATGAAACCGAGTATCCCAAAAGGTACGCGTGATTTTGGACCTAAAGAAGTTCAAAAGCGTAATTATCTTTTTTCTATTATAAGAGAAGTTTTTATTCGTTTTGGCTACCAACCGATAGAAACTCCAACCCTTGAAAATTTATCGACGCTCACAGGAAAGTACGGTGAAGAAGGAGACAAATTACTTTTCAAGGTTTTGACCAATGTGAGTGGAGAGGAAAGCGGACCAGCAAAACGAGGATTGCGCTATGACCTCACGGTACCATTTGCCCGTTTTGTGGTTATGCATCAAAATGAACTACATTTTCCGTTCAAACGCTTTCAAATACAACCTGTTTGGCGCGCCGACCGCCCTCAGAAAGGTAGATACCAGGAATTTTATCAGTGTGATGCTGATATTGTTGGCTCCCCTTCCTTGATGTACGAAGCGGAATTGGCCCAAATATTTGATCTTGTTTTTGCCAAATTAGGTATTCCCGTTTGTATTGAAGTTAATAATCGGAAAATTCTTAGCGGTATTGCGGAGGTCTTTGGCATTTCCAGTCATTTTACAGCCATGACCATGGCTATTGACAAATGGGACAAAATTGGACCGGATGGTGTAGCTAAAGAGATGATTCAGAGAGGAATTTCAGAGGAAATTGCAGGCAAATTAATTGATGTTCTCGGGAATAATGACCTTGAATTTTATAGAAACTTACTTGAGAAAAGTGAAACAGGTCAACTTGGTATTAATGAACTGGATACCTTCTGGCGCTATTTGTCCGCTTTTAATCCGACAAATAAAATCATTTTCTCTCCCCTTTTAGCCAGAGGACTTGGGTATTACACAGGTTGTATTTTTGAAGTAAAAGCGACAACGGTCGAAATGGGCAGTATTGGTGGCGGAGGAAGATATGCCAATCTAACAGAAATATTTGGCTTGCCGAATATGCCTGGCGTTGGTATTTCCTTTGGTGCGGAGAGAATTTATGATGTAATGGAAACTTTACAACTGTTCCCAACCCAATTTTCAGAACGCATAAAGGTTCTTTTTGTCGCTTTTGACGAACCTTCCCATCTTTATGCCTTTAAAGCCCTCGCAAAGGTTAGAGAAAATGGCATTTGTTCCGACATATATCCCGATCCGACGAAACTGAAAAAACAAATTAAATACGCGTCCGATAATAATATTCCTTTCATCGCCATAGCGGGAGAAACGGAAATGGAAAATAATCAGTTTATGTTGAAAAATCTTGATACGGGCGAACAGAAAAGTTATGCACTAGACGAATTAATATCTTTCTTGAAAAATTAAAAAATAGAAGGTGTTTTAACATTATATCAAAACACCTTCCACTTTACATCGTTTTATACTCTGCAAATCCTGCTTTGATAGATCGCACAACACCATCACCAGTCCATTCGTCGGCACCTGGAATGACAGTAGTTTTAGCAATTACCGCTTCCTCCGTTAAACCATCCTTAATCTGTTGTTTGATATAAATGCGTAATTTATCCAGATAATTTTCCATCGCCTTTATATCTGAGGCATTGATTTGAACCGGGTATTTTTCATTTGCATGACCACAAATAAATATGGTATCTTTATCGTAATACTTCCTTATTTTCTCAAGGGTTTCTATCCATTGATCAATGGAAGCACCTCCGGGAACATCAATAAATGGAAATCTACGGTTAAAAACCAAATCACCCAAGTGAGCAATGTTTGCATTTTCAAAATGCACCACAATATCCCCATTGGTATGTCCCCTGCCAAAATAACGGCATTCGACGGACTCCTTAGCTAGTTTGAATGATGCCTTATCTGTGACTACCGTGTCGGCGAGCAGATTTTTATCTAAGGCATTTTGAGCAAGCGCCGTTTTTTCTAAATTAATCCGACAATTTT
>BJGN01000236.1 GCA_014190515.1 Bacteroidota bacterium | reverse complement strand
AGTAGGAACGGGCAGTGTTAGGTTTTATAGTGCGGGTGTAGCGGTAAATGGTAGTGGTGGATCCGGAGGAGATTCACATGTTCAGGCCGCCCTTCCTGTGACCATTACCGAAGATTTGGCTACCATTTCTGTTTCCAACGCATCCATTACCTTTCCTGCTTCTGGTGGTTCGCAAAATGTCGATATTACCTCAAATACTAACTGGACAGCTTCAGAATCTTTGGCTTATCTTTCCGTAAGCCCAACCTCTGGCACAAATAATGGTACAATTACTATTAAATGTGACCCAAATACTAGTACCATTGCAAGAACGGGTAACATTACTATTTCTGGTACTGGTGCTGCAAGTAAAACAATAGCATTTACTCAGGCTGGTTTGGCGCCCTTATTAAATGTAACTCCTGATTCACTTGTATTTCAAGATACTGGAGGAATTCAACAGATTTCTATTGAATCAAATATGACCTGGACTTTGTCTGAGTCTCTTACTTTTGTGTCGTTGTCTGCTACATCAGGGTCAAACAATAGGATAATAGATGTTATTTGTCAACCAAATACGTCTGCAATAAAAAGAACGGGTACAATAACGCTATCTGGCACAGGAGTTTCACCCAAAATAATTAAAATTACTCAAAATGCAGCGGCTCCTTTTCTATCTGTTTCACCCAAAGAACTAGCTTTTGATCAATCAGGAGGTAATAAATCGCTCTCCATTTCCTCAAATACCAATTGGTCTGTCATTGAATCTTTGTCTTATGTATCTGTAAGCCAAATAACGGGTACCAATAACGCGAACATAACGGTAACCTGTCAACCGAATAGTTCTTCTTTGTCCAGATCTGGAATAATTAAAATAGCCTCACCTGAGTTAGACACGCAAGTAATTAATGTTTCACAGATAGGCGCTACAACTTTATTAAATGTAACACCAGCCTCCATGACCTTCAATGCATCTGGGGGTTCCCAAAAAGGGACTATCACATCCAACACCAACTGGACAGTTCAAGAAAATCTAAGTTTCCTAAAAGTGGACTCCCTTTCAGGAATAAATAACGGGGGAATAAATGTAGTCTGTGATTCTAATTATTCTGCGGTAACAAGGACAGGAGTTATAACTATTTTGGGAGTTGGGGCAGTATCCAAAACCATAAATATTTCTCAAACCGGGGTGCCAGGTTTTATGAATATTTCCCCCGCGTCCCTGGATTTTAATGCAGGTGGTGGGAAACAGTTCTTTTTGGTCAACTCTAATACTAATTGGACGGTAACGGAAGCGCTTACCCATATTACCTTAAACAAAACGACAGGAAGTTTTACAGATACAGTCTGGGTTACCTGCACGCCAAATACCACAACGATAAGCAGATCGGGTTTAATATCCATTTCAGGCGTTGGAGTTCCGACTATAACGTTGGCTGTGAATCAAATAGGTGAACAACCCAGATTATCTGTTAATCCGACCAATCTGTCATTTACATCAACAGCGGGTACGAAAACCATTACCATAACGTCAAATATCCCCTGGACTATCACAGATTCAGTAACTTATTTATCATCCAATGTTACTACTGGATCCAATAATGCCACGGTCACCATTTCGTGTACCGCCAATCCTTCTGCATTGGTTCGAAATACTACATTACTCATAATTGGTTCTGGGGTTTCTACAATTTCTATCCCTGTTGCTCAAACTGGAGCGTCAGCGACTTTGACAGTGAGCCCATTAAGTTTACTTTTTCCTGCAAATGGTGGTGAAAAGACATTTAATATTACATCAAATACAAGCTGGAGCATCACAGATACTTTTCCGCACCTTTCTTTTTTTCCACAAAGTGGATTGAATAATGGGACAGTTAAAGTGGTATGCGATAGCAACCTGGCTACTTCTCTTCGGTCGTTTTCAGTTCCTGTAGCTGGATTTGGTTTGACTGCCAGGACAATAACCATATCACAAAGCGGGGCGGATGAAATCTTTAATGCTTCACCTAATGTACTTAATTTCACATCAACTGGTGGTGAGAAAAGTTTTAATATTTTTTCAAATACTTCCTGGGCTTTATCAGAATCAAGTAGTTTTATTTCTGTCAATCCATCTTTTGGTGATTTGGATAAAAGTATTACCGTTTTATGTGATCCCAATATGTCAGCCATAACCAGAAAGGGAAAAATTACCTTTACTGGAAAAAGTGATGCGTCCATATCTATTGATATTTTACAAACGGGGGTTGCACCATTGTTTAAAGTACTTTCCGATTCCATTATTCTCGATTCTTCTGCAACACAATCATCTGTTAAAATTGAGAGTAATACTCAATGGTCACTGACTAAAGATGTGGATTGGCTTAGCATTAATACATTCTCAGGGTCAGGGAATTATAGCGTGTTACTTTCCGTTGCTGAAAATCCGGTGATGCAGGAACGTATAGGTCGTTTACAAATTAAAAGTGTCCAAACTGATTCAGGGAAAATGGTAATTATCCGCCAAAAAGGTAAAAAATTACAATTACCATCTAACTGGCAGGTAAAACCAACTAATTTAGTACATACCATTATTTTACCAGCTAATTTATTATCGTCTATAGATGGCCAACCTTTGTCAATAGGTGATTTCATCGGCGTTTTTTATAAACAACAAGAGAAAGAAATGATGGCGGGGTATGGTGCCTGGACAGGGTCATCCACTAATTTCAAGGTGTTTGGTGACGACCTTGCTACCCCAAACATAAAAGAAGGACTGAGTGTCGGCGAACCTTTTGTAATTAAAATCTGGTCGGTAATATTAAAAAAGGAAATAATAGTTCGATCCGATTTCGCTCCAATTGGTACGCAAGGTTTGGTTATATCAACAGATAAATTTACAAATGGTGGAATTTCTATGATTTCAAAATTAACAGGAACCAGTACCTCTTTACTTACTTTGATAGATGATAATAAAGTAAAAGTTTTTCCAAATCCGAGTAACCAATTCGTTCAAATTCAATCAAATATTGAATTTTTGGGGCAAACCTTTCTTGAAATTTATAATGCAAAAGGACAGCGCATTCAGCAACAAAATTTTCCCGACGGCTGGCCCGTTGGAAGAAATATATCGCTCGATTTTTCTGAACACCCGCAGGGTATATACCAACTAAGATGGTATAACCATCAATTTTATTGGTACGGAAAAGTAGCTATTATAAGGTGATTTTCTTAATTTAACTACCTTTGAGTTAAATTTTATGTATGTACTTAAATATTCATCCTCAAAACCCAGAACCCAGAAAGTTAGAGCAAGTGGTGAAATGCCTCGAAAAAAATGGGGTGATTATTTATCCTACCGATTCAGTATATGCTATTGGCTGCGATATGAGAAATCCTAAAGCCATTGAAAAATTAGGGAATATCCGTAAAATTGATGCAAGAGATGCTCTTTTTTCATTGGTTTGTAAGGATATGAGTCAGGCGTCTGCCTTTCTTGCTCCTATTTCAACGGTTATTTATAGGTCCATAAAACAACATATGCCGGGGCCATTTACCTTTATTCTACCTGCGAGTCCCGCTATTACAAAATTATTCGACAAGAAAAGAAAATCCATTGGTATTCGATTTCCAGATAATCCCATCGTTTTAGCTATACTG
>BJGN01000235.1 GCA_014190515.1 Bacteroidota bacterium | reverse complement strand
ATTAAGACATCTTCTGGTAAGCTCTCACGAAAAAGGCGGTAGGGAAGACTTCCCGAGAATAAAATGGCCACTACCACCACCACATCCGATTTAATTCTAACGGGAATATTATTCAGATTAGCAGGCATTATTGGCCCATAGCCATTTTTCCGTAGCTCAGCATCATGGGTTTTAAGTAATTTTACCGCATGTGGAAACCAGTTTTTTTGGAGGAAATCCTTACTTAATTCCTTATCGATAATCACACAAATTTTATCGTGTGCTTTGATGATGGTACTCATTTTGACAATAGGGTTTTAATGTCATCTTCAGATAAGGACTTTGGTGTAGCTCCATCAGCGGAGATGACGTTGTCGAATAGTTCCTTTTTCAATTCTTGCAATTGCAGCATTTTTTCCTCAATACTCCCTTCTGAAATCAATTTATAAGCATGTACTTTATTGACCTGGCCCATTCTATGTGCCCTGTCGATTGCCTGATTTTCAGCGGCAGCATTCCACCAGGGGTCGTAAAGAAAAATAGTATCTGCCGCGGTAAGATTCAAACCTGAGCCACCTGTTTTCAGGGTAAGCAGGAAAACCCTACATTCGGAATCATTTTGAAAGCGATCGACGATGGTTTGCCTGTCTCTGGTCGCACCCGTCATTGAAACATAGCCAACGCCCAATTCATCGAGCCTGTTACTTATACTTTCTATGGCAGCGAGGAAATTCACAAAAATCAAAACCTTGTGACCATTTGCCAAAGCCTCCATTAATTGTTCTATCAGCAGTTCACATTTTCCCCCTTCGATGCGCCCATCGGTTATTGCCTCGGGAACGGTAGCAATTTGACGAAGTTCATTGAGCGCCTGAAAAACGAAAAACTGAGAACCTAAAATACCTTTTTCGCCTATTTGCTTTGGTATTTCCGCGGCATAATATTGCCTTCGCTGCTCATAATAACGTTTTTGCTCCTCACCCATAGGAACGACAATCGTTTGTTCCACTTTATCGGGCAATTCTTTTAGTACCTCTTTTTTAAGTCTGCGCAAAACGAAAGGATAAATTTTTCTTCTCAAATGGCGAGTGACCTCAACGTCATTATATTTCTGGATAGGATTCAGATAATCCTCGGTAAATTGGGTTAAGCTGCCAAAAAGTGAAGGATTGAGGAAATGGAAAAGGGAGTATAGTTCGCCCAGATTATTCTCAATAGGCGTTCCACTCAGCGCCAATCTGTGTTCGCTGTGCAGTAACAATACGGCTTTAGTAGTCTGGGCATTCAGATTTTTAATATTTTGCGATTCGTCCAGGATGACATAGAAAAACAACTCCTCTTTCAATTCCTCTATCGAATTCCGCAGCGTTGCATAAGTTGTAAAAACCAGATTTGCATTGCGCATATTCTCAATATCCTTCGTGTTTCCATACAACGTGTACGTTGTAACTTGAGGGGTAAAGCGACGAACCTCCCTTTCCCAGTTAAAGAGCAAACTTTTAGGCATAACAATAAGGCTCGGTTTTTTCTGATTAGGGTAAAAGCTAGCCAGCAAAGAGAGCGTTTGCAGTGTTTTTCCAAGCCCCATATCATCAGCCAGACAACCTCCCGTATGATTTTTATGCATATACTGCAGCCATTTATAACCTTGAACCTGATAAGGTCTTAATTTGGCATTAATAGAAGGTAATTTAGCCCTGCCTTTATCGAGGTCATTGAAACCTTCAAAAAAGGCGCGTGATTTTTGAAAGGTTTTTTCACTGGCTACCTCTTCAATCACCTCATCGAGAAAAGGATAATCGAAAAATGAGATCCGGGCTGTTTTTCCCTTTTTCTTGAACAGGCGTTCCAGTCTTTTCACATAACTTTCATTGAGGAGCGCGTGTGAACCATCACTCAACAGGACATAGCGGTTTTTATTATATTGTTGAATGGCGTCAAATAAATTAATTTTCTCCCCTTCAAAATCCAGATCTGCGGTACCCTCAAAAAAATCAATCTTATGATTCATAGACACCTTCAGAGTAGGTTGTTTTGCCCATATCTTATATTCGCGCAATTTTTCTGCTCCCATGATGGTGTACTGTGTCAATAGTTGGGGGAGTTCCTGATAAATGAAAGCTGCCGCAACGGTTTCCGAGATAATAATCAAATTATCTACCACTAAAGGGGTTTCTCCCTTCCCTTTTTTGCCACTGTATTTGTTTAGCAAGCTTAGTATATGCGCATTTAAAGATTCAATGGGTTCAAGGTCCAGATTACGGATGCGAATGCGTTTTTCCATTTCGTTAATTTCCGCAAACCGGTATAAGTTGAATTGCTCCAGGACCTCCATGGACAAATTAGGAAGTTGCTGAGCTACCCGAAGGTAAAGGGAATTGGATTCATCAATTTTCTCAAAAATAAGACAAGGTGCAGGTTTGATATTTTCATCTGAAAAGACAACATCCTTATAATCTTCATATTGAAGCCCGACCTGTTCCAGGCTCGAATAAAGCAAGGAAAGGAATAAAGTCAGGTCGCTACGGTCAAATTGCATGTTAAAATTCGCCAGAACGTGAAAAGGAATATTGGCCGGTGGTATCTCTATAAGCTCATGATTAGCTAATGCAAAATGTTCTGTTATCAAAATAAAATCTGTCAAAATACGGTTTGGCAGTTGAAGCACCATTTTTGATTCCAGGGTATTTTCAACAATCCCCTCATTGATCTGTGCAACTAAACGCCCCTCATGTGTCGAAAAAGAAATTGGGTTGCCAGTTTCATCCTTTATATTATCACAGTAACGCAACGCATTCATCAGGTATGGATGCTCATTCAGATAAATATTCCCAGGTGTTTTTTCCCAATCGATAACAAAATCCTGCTTACTTTTTATCTGTTCCAGCGCTTGAAGTACATTTCGGACGGCCCCTTGATACTGAATATAACTGGTTTCTATGATACCTTTTTTATTCCTTACCTGCAGGTATGCACCAAAGGGGTCGAATCCAATTTGAAAAAACAAATCCTGAACAAATTTTACGTCTTTAGACAGAATTTGTGTTCGTTGAAATGGTGAGAATGACTTTGAGAAAGGGATTTCAGACATATTGGATGGCAAAACTTTCAAGAGGTTAATAATAAAGTCAAAGTACTAAAAAATTATTAATCTTAATTTAATATTTTCAAATTATAAGGAGATAAAAAGTGAGAAATACAAATTAAAGTGGTGTCTTAGTAGAATGTCTGCTGACGCACAGTTATATTTCGTATAACTCAATGGGTAAATTATCGGGATCAGAAAAAAAAGTGAATTTCCTACCCGTATATTCGTCTATTCTAATGGCTTCTGTATCTATTTGGTTATCTTTTAAAAAAAGACAAGACTCTTCTATATTATTTACCCCAAAAGCAATATGTCTTAACCCGGTTGATTCCGGTCTGGATAATCTATTTGGAGGATTTGGGAAGGAGAATAGTTCGATCAAATAATGCCCATTCAAAGAGAGATCCAGTTTATAGGATTGTCTTTCCTCCCTGTAGACCTCGTTTTTGACCTGAAAGCCCAAAATTTCTGTATAAAATCGTTTTGACTTCTCATAATCTGAGCAAATGATAGCAATATGATGCAGGGATTGGATGCCTGGGTTTAGAATACGAT
>BJGN01000234.1 GCA_014190515.1 Bacteroidota bacterium | reverse complement strand
CAGTGACGCCGAAGTTTCCCGCAGCGCTTATAGAAATCACCTGAATCCAAATAATAAATCGGACTTCATAGGTATAAGACTGGTTCTGGTAGAATGATAAATTGAAATAGATTTAATAAACGCTTATCTTCGTAATAAACCAATGGAAGAAATGCAAAAATCTGAACTCAACAAAAAAAAACTTGATTTGATTGACTGGATTAATCGGCTATCAGATAAAAATACGATTGAGCTTCTTGATAACCTGAAAAGTGCAACATCGAAAGATGATTGGTGGGATGAACTGTCAGATAATGAGCAAAAAAAATTACAAAATGGAATGAATGATATTAAGAAAGGAAATGTAATTTCGTCAGCTCAGTTTTGGAAAGAACTGAAAAATGTCTGAGAAAAAAAAGCGAATCGTTGAATATTCTAACCAATCAATAGAGAACGCAAAAGAAATAGTTTTTTACTTAAAGACAAGATTTGCTAAAAAGGAATTAGATAATTTCTTTAAATCCTTAATAATTTTTGAAAAAATAGTAATCTTCTATCCAAACATATATCCAGCTTCTCAGAAGAAGAGGATAAGAAGAGCGGCTCTTAGTAAAGTACTCTCTGTTTATTATTCTGTTACTAAAAATAGTATTTCAATCATTTCAATCTTTGATAATCGATGGGATGAAACAAGCAAACTCAAATAGGACAACCTATAAGAGCAGTTTCGTTTATTAGCAGGATTGGTTTTATGAAAACCAATCTTTCAGTTTCTTTTTATTTCAACTGCCAAACCCGGACATAATCAGTGGAAAAAACAGAGGGGAGATCTGCCACGTCGGGAAGTCCCACCCAGTCTTCCATAATTTCTGCATCTAAAACAATATGAAGAGGTCTGTGGAAATAATCGTTGATTCGTTGAAAAACTTCTTTCCCATCGATATACCAGACTAATTTTTCCGGCGTCCAAAGAAAACCGTAAACATGAAAATCGGCGTAAAAATCGTAAGGCATTAATTGCTTAAATGAATAATTGGGCAATTTGGTCTTCTTCTTATTAACCACCGATTCTACATAAGGTGTTTCATATCGGTGAATGGTGGCCCAAAAAGTACGTTGAAGCTGAGGATCAGGCAGTTTACCAAAAAGTTCAAAAATATCAATTTCCTCGGAAGCATCCCCCTCCCGATATTTTTTATCGGCATCAAGCGGATCGTATAACCAGAAAGCATTACAAACCCCCGAACGCATAGACCGGCTTCGGGCTTCAAAATAACCGTACAAAATCCGGTGTTTACTTTTTACTATGGCAGTAGAAAATTTATCCAGCCCACGCGCTTTGTTCTCCACACTCACTTCAGATGGATCAAGGCTTTTAGCTGATAATTCAAGATGACCATTTTTTACGGCCACATTGTCCCTATCAAAATAAGCAGGTTTTCTACCTACCCAGGCAGGATTAAAATCCCACCATTTTTCATTATTCAGCGTCGTGCCCTCAAATTCATCACTGAAGGCAGGTACCCATTTCCACTCATTTCCTAAAGGACAGACAGGTATTCCCGTGTCGGATTGTGCCATTAACTGAACTGCCACAAGAAGGAAGAGACTGATACATTGAATAGCCTTTTTCATGATACTATTTTTTTAATACAACATGTATTTTTCCCTGAATATTTTCAAAAACCCATTTCCCATTTTTTAAGGTCGGAGAAATAGAGGTCCCTGCTATTTGAAGGCTATTTATTCCTTTTTGAAAAACAGGTAGTTCTACCCGTGCTTTCATTCCTTTAGGCAGGTCCAGATCTACCTGATAATTCTTTTCATCCTGTGTGATTTTCTCATAAATGGAGCCAAGGGCAGTAGGAACTCGAATCTCTGCCAGAGTTAATGTGCCAATTTCAGGTTTGATAGATGCCTCAGCAAATCCGGGAGCAGAGGGTTGAATGCCCATCAAACGGAAGGCAATAAGATTGGACGGAGCAGCTCCCCAGGCATGATTCCAGTCCAGATTGGGCTTAAATTTTAAATCCCAGGCCTCCATGGTCATACCTGCACCGACTTCGATCATGTGATACCAACCTCTCTCATCTTTTTTTGTAAGCATTTGCAGAGCGTAATCCCCCATACCTTCATTGTACAAAGCATCCATAAAAAATTGCGATGCATAAACACTGCAAGCCATATCTTTTGACTTAATAAATTCTTTCACGCGCTCTTTATTTTCCTCTTTTACCAAACCAAAACAAAGAGCAAAGAAATTGGCATGGAAAGAACTGTGAGAAGTGGTGTCCCCGTCCTTCATCAGGCCTGTTGCAGGGTCAACAAACTGATTATTAAAATTTTGGAATAAGTTTTTAACTTTTTGATCATAATATTTTACATCATCCTGATGACCGGTTATTTCGGCAAATTTTTTCATCAGCACTATCGATTGGTAATAATAGGCGTTGATAATACTGTTATAATCGCAAAAAACAAAATTATCAGATTCTCCGATATATTCCGGTCCTGCTACCTTATTTCCCCTTTGCGGCCAGTCTGTAATGTCCCTAAGACTTTCTTTTCTATCAAAAGTTACATAATGGATGGAATCGAGGAATGATTTTCGCTGCGGCTTTGCGGTAGTGCTAATAAGTCCATTGGGTTGCTCAAAAGCCTCCAGTGTTTTAAGTTTAAGCAGATCATAGTATTTTTTAATTAAAGCCGTATTTCCTGAATATAGATAGTCATACCAGGCAATTTGATGCATTTGCAAATGCCATTCGGTGGGCCAGGTTGGGTGAAGCATGAGATGTTCGAAGGTATTTCGGGCAATACTATATTCCGTGTCCAACGCATAATGTGACAGTTGATTGATCAGGGCATCTGCCTCATACGGTATCCTTTCCCTATCCCCATCGATATATAAACCCATGAAAGAGGTCGCTTTAATGGTGTGTTTACACAAATCCCAAATGGCATTCAAAGCCTTATCATTACTTTTGAAGGAGGAAGCTTGCTCGTTAAACCGGTAATGAAAATATTCTCTGGACAGTTTTATTTTACCAGCAGAAGGGCTTTTTTCAATTTCTGCATATCTGAATGGCGCCACAATCCCCATAGAAATGGGAAGACGGATAGCATTTCCCGAGGTATTTTTCTTATCCGGAACATTGGGGAGAAAAAGGATATCTGCGGTATTTTTTGTCACAGAATAACGGTAAAAGCGAATATTCCCACCTGGATTCCTGTCAATTTTACCTGATTCATCTAATTTTTCCCCAATATAAATGACAGCGGTATCACCCGATGACAGCATGGAGATATCTACTTTTAGTTTTCCAAAAAAATCTTTTTCAAAATCATATAAGATATTTCCGTTGGGAAGATTTATCTTTTTGGCACTGGATTGTACCTTTTTTTCAATCAGGAGGCTATCCAATTTAGACTGGGAAAACCCGGAAATGGAAAGAATAATTCCCAAAAGAATGCAGAAAAATTTACAAGACATCATCATACTTTAATTTTCAAATGAAGGTTCATCGTTCTAATATAGGTAATAACCCTTATACCAAAAAATAAGAAAGGCTTATTTTTATTTGCGACACTATATTTACCTTTATAAAATAAAATCATGAGTTAATGATTCGTCGGGCTTACATTTAAATAATATATGCTATTAAGAATAAAAAAAAA